>NZ_BAAASM010000011.1:0-3477 GCF_039532885.1 Streptomyces nogalater
ACACCCCATACAACTCCCGCCCCATCGACACCCGCTGAGCCCCCTGCCCCGTAAACAGGAAGGCGACCTTGCCCCGTCGGGAGTCCGCCGTCGTGAGCACGGTGTCGGGTGCGGGGGTGCCGTCGGCGAGGGCCTGGAGCTGTTCGCGCGGCAGGGTGTGGGCCGGGGCCACGAGGACGGCACGGTGGTCGAGCGCGCTGCGGGTGGCCGCCAGCGAGTAGGCGACGTCCAGGGCGGTCGTGTCCGGGTGGTCCTCCAGGTACGTGAGGAGCTTTCGGGCCTGCCCCGCCAGCGCCTCGGGCGACTTGGCCGACAGCAGCCACGGCAGGCTCGACGGCACCGCGGCACCGACGGTCGCGCCCTCGGTCTCGCCACCGTCGTCGCCGTCGTCGTCGGTGGGCAGGGGTGCCTGTTCCAGGATGACGTGCGCGTTGGTGCCGCTCACGCCGAAGGCGGAGACGGCGGCGCGGCGGGGTCCGCCGTCTTCCTTGCCGGGCCACTCGGTGGCCTCGGTGAGCAGGCGGACCGCGCCGGAGTCCCAGTCGACGAACGGGGTGGGTTCGTCGATGTGGAGGGTGCGGGGCAGGACGCCGTGGTGCATGGCCTGCACCATCTTGATCACTCCGCCCACCCCGGCCGCCGCGACGGTGTGGCCGATGTTGGACTTCAGGGAGCCGAGGTGGAGGGGGTGGCCGGCGGGGCGGTCCTGGCCGTAGGTGGCGATGAGTGCCTGGGCCTCGATGGGGTCGCCGAGGCGGGTGCCGGTGCCGTGGGCCTCGACGGCGTCGATGTCGGCGGGGGTGAGACCGGCGTTGGCCAGGGCCTGGCGGATCACCCGTTCCTGCGCCGGGCCGTTGGGGGCCGTCAGCCCGTTGGAGGCACCGTCCTGGTTGACGGCGGAACCCCGGATGACGGCCAGCACCCGGTGCCCGTTGCGCCGCGCGTCCGACAGCCGCTCCACCAGCAGCAGACCCACACCCTCCGACCAGGCGGTTCCGTCCGCCGCCGCCGAGAAGGACTTGATCCGCCCGTCCGGCGCCAGGCCCCGCTGCCGGGAGAAGTCGACGTAGCCGCCGGGGTCGCCGTTGACCGTGGCGCCGCCGGCCAGGGCCAGGTCGCACTCGCCGGTCCGCAGCGACTGCACCGCGAGGTGCAGTGCCACGAGGGAGGAGGAGCACGCGGTGTCGACCGACACCGCCGGGCCCTCGAACCCGAAGGTGTAGGCGATGCGTCCGGAGGCCACGCTGCTCAGCTTGCCGGTCATCAGGTGGCCTTGGAGTTCCACGGGGGCGTCGAGGCCCAGGTAGCTCTCCTCCACCACGCCGACGAAGACACCGGTGTCGCTGCCCTTGAGCGGCGCGGGATCGATGCCCGCCTGTTCGAAGGTCTCCCACGCGGTCTCCAGGAGCACCCGCTGCTGGGGGTCCATCGCCAGGGCCTCGCGCGGTGAGATGCCGAAGAACTCCGCGTCGAACCGGGTCGCGCCGTCGAGGAAGCCGCCCTCCCTGACGTAGGAGGTACCCGGTGTGCCGGGCTCGGGGTCGTACAGCCCCTCGACGTCCCAGCCGCGGTCCGTGGGCCACGGCGAGATCGCGTCCACCTCGTCGGCTACCAGCCGCCACAGGTCCCCGGGGGAGGCGACCCCGCCCGGGTAGCGGCAGGCCATGCCCACGATCGCGATCGGCTCGGTGGTGCTCGCTTCCAGCTCGGCCAGCTTCCGCCGGGTCTTCTGAAGATCGGCCGTCACCCATTTGAGGTACTCGACGAGCTTCTCTTCCTTGTCTGGGTCAGCCATGGGACACCCACATCTCCTCGGAACCGAATAGGTGTGACTGGTCAGCCGGACGTACGGCCGAGTTCGTTGTCGATGAAGTCGAAGATCTCGTCCGCCGAGGCGGTTTCGATCTCCGCGGGACGCCGGTCCACCGCCTGCGGCCCCGGGATGTGCAGCCGGGACAGCAGGGACTGCAGCCGCTCCGCCACGGCGGCGTGGTCGTCGCTCTCCGGCGGGAGCGAGCCCAGGACGGCTTCCAGCCGGTCGAGTTCGAGGGCCACCGTGGTGTCCTCGGTGCCCGGGGTGGCCGGCGGAGCGAGTTGCGCCAGCATGTGGGTGGTCAGCGCGCCCGGTGTCGGGTGGTCGAAGACCGCGGTGGCGGCCAGACCGAGTCCGGTGGCGTGGCGGAGCCGGTTGCGCAGGTCGACGGCCGTCAGGGAGTCGAAGCCCAGCTCCTGGAAGGAGCGTTCCTCGTCGATGGCGGCGGGGTCGGTGTGCCCGAGGACCGCGGCCATCGTATCGCGCACCACCTCGGACACGAGGTCGTACCGCTGGGTCTCGCTGAGCCCGGCCAGCCGCTCCGCGAGCGACCGGACCGGCTCGGTCCGCGTCCCGGCGCGGCGCCGCACGGGCGCCTTGACCGGTTCGCCGCCCGCCGTGCCGGTTTCGCTCCCGGCGCGGGCGAACAGCGTGTCGGGGAGGTCCCGGAACGCGACCGAGTCCACGGTGGCGACGAGCTCGCCGGCGGGGTCGGTCAGCCGCAGCGCCAGGCTGCCGTCGCCGGCGTCGGTGCGCTCCACCCGCGCCGCCGTGGCGCCGGCCGCGTGGAGGCGGACCCCGCGCCACTCGGCCGCCACCGTGACATGGCCCGGGGCGGGCTCGTCCGAGGGGGTGCCGACGGCCGCGTCCAGCAGGACCGGGTGCAGTTCGAAGGCGGCCGCCTCCTCGCGGAGTTCCTCGGGGAGTTCGATCTCGTGGGAGACGGTCCCGGTGGCCGGTGTGCCGGGTGCGGGTTCCGTCCCGAGCGTTCCCCCGGCGAGTTCCTCCCACGGGCCGTCCGCGTGGCGGGCGAACACGGTGACCGGGCGGTCGCCGTCTCCGTCGGCCGCGCCGACGGCGACCTGGAGGTGGACGGTGCTCTCGGCGGGCACCGTCAGGGGTGCGGTGACGGTGAGTTCGCGCAGTACGTCGCAGCCGAACTCGTCACCGGCCCGGACCGCGAGTTCCACCAGGACCGCGGTGGGCAGCACGGTGGTGTCGCCGGACAGGTGGCCGGCCGGCCACGGCGTGCGTCGCGGTGACAGCATGCCGTTGAACACCGCGCCGTCCTTCCGGGCGAGGGGCACGGCGACGCCGAGGAAGGGGTGGCCGGTCGGGCTCAGTCCCCAGGTGCTCGCGTCGGCGGTGTCCTCTCCTGCGTCCAGCCAGTACCGCCGGTGCTGGAAGGCGTAGGTGGGCAGGTCGGTGCGGCGCGCACCGGTGCCGGAGAAGAAGGCCCGCCAGTCCACCGGTACGCCGAGGTCGTGCAGGTCGGTGACCGCCCGGACGACGGAGGCGCATTCGGGCTGGTCCCGCCGCAGCAGCGGCCGTACGAAGGGCGCGTCGTCCAGTGCCTCCTGGGCCAGCGCGGTGAGCACTCCGTCGGGGCCGATTTCGACGAAGGCGGTGACGTTGCGTTCGGCCAGAACGCCGACCGCGTCGGC
>NZ_BAAASM010000012.1:0-102501 GCF_039532885.1 Streptomyces nogalater
GTTCCCGCGTCAGCAGGGGCTGCTGGAATGGCCCACGCTCCGACAGGTTTGCGTCGTGGTCATCTCCGGTGAGCTGCGGTGAAACAGGCGGGTCCCGGCACGAAAAAGATCATGCAAGGTGACGTGCGTCCGCCGGGCCGAGCGGGCCCCGTCGACCTGGTCGCCGGGGCCCGCCACACACGCCGTCAGTCGCTACCGGCGCGCAAGGCGGTGCCGGTACATCTGGGAGGCAGCGACCGAGGCCGCTGCTGCGCCCCAGAGGGCCCAAAGGGCGGGGTGGACCGGCGCGAGTACGTCGGCTGCGGCAAACGTGGCGCCGCCAGCGGCGACGGTGAGTACATCGCCGTATCGGATCAACCTCTTCATATCTCCCCCTTCCGGATTCAGTGTGCCGCGTTCTGGCAGGATGGGAGACCCTGGAGAAGCAAATACCCCTGCTTCCTCCAGCCACCGATCTCCCGCCCGGCTTGTTCGTGCCCCTGACGTACACCTTGTCGTACCCGCGCCGGCGGGGGTAGCTCGGTCACGTCGATCCGGCTCACCTGCCGGATCAGGTCGTCCCCGCGCGAGCGGCGGTAGCTCTTGGTCGATGCCTTCGTCACCGCGAGGGTCGCCGTCGTCCTCGCGCGAGCGGGCGCCGCACCGCCGAGCTTGCCGTCGGCCCACCTCCGGCGGAAGCGCCTCTCGCGGACTGACGACCGACTCGGGTGACTGCCGCGCGGTTCGGCGCGTGCCGCGCCTCGGTGTCGTCCCTACGTCCGCGGGGGTAGCTCTTAGCCGGTTGGTCGTCCCCGAAGGGTTTCCCGGGGCTGGCTTATCGTCCCCGCGTGGGGTTGCCCCTCGTACGACCTCTCCGGGGACGACGCCAAGGAGTCGTCCCATGCATGCGGGTGGCCTGCACAGTGGGCCCGAGCAGCGCGCGCTGAGGCCGTCGTTCCCGCGTTGCGGGGGGGCGAACGCACGTCAAGAGGCCCCGGCCGAGGGCAGCGGTCGGATACGTGCGTTCCCCCCTACGCGCACCCGATGGTCTTGGCGAGGAAGCCGGCGTTGGCCGACACGTCATGGCCGAGCACGACCGAGTGGTGGGGCAACTCGGCGAGGCGGTGAGCCACTTCGTGTCGGGCGTCCTTCGTGCCGCCGCCGTCCACGCGGGCCAGGGCGAACACGTCCGGGTAGCGGTCCTCCGTCGCCCCGCTCATGAAGTCCCCGTCTTCCAACCGCCGGCCGCGGTCCTCCACGGCCGGGACAGCGCCCGGCTCCACCCGGGGGAACACCAGCGCCGCGGCCTCCCCCTCGGTCGCCAGCGGCACCCCGAACCAGCCGGGGAACTGGTCGGGGAACACCTGGACCTTCAGCTCCTTGCCGCCCTCCCACAACGGAGTGCGGCGGCCGGCGAGCAGCGCCTCCGTGACCCGGTCGTCCTGCGTCGGATGCAGCGCTTCCCCGGCTTCCAGACGCTCGCGGCAGATCTCGAACCAGCCGAGGGCGTCGAGGAGACCGAGTCCGAGTGCGGCGGCTGACGGCCAGGGCAGGACGTCCACCCCGCCGCGGTCGTTGGGCCGGACGAACACACGGTCGTTCGCCAGCAGACCGCACCCGGTCCGGGCCGCGAGGGCGAGGGCCGTGGTCGTCTTCCCCGCGCCCTTCCGGCCGAACGTGAGGACGGTACGGCCGCCCTCGGCCACGACCGCCGAGGCGTGCAGCACGGCCCACCCGCCGCGGAGCAGCTGCCCGCGCATCACCTCGCGGGCCAGGCGGGCGGTTGCCGTGGCGACGTCCTCCGTCCGGCAGCCGACGACCTCCAGGGAGCCCGCTCCCGGGTCGGACTGGTAGGCGAGCGCGGGGCGCGCCGAGACGGCCCGGATGATGCCGGAAGAGGCGTCCGCGTCGAGCAGCAGCTCCGCTCGCGCATAGGTCACCCTCTGGAACGCGGAGATCTCCCCTCCGAACGCGACGTCGGCGTAACGGCCCTCATCCACGGCCGCGGTGAGGACAGGGCCGGCGCTGACGCTCTCTGGCGCGACCTCGGCCGCGTTCCACCACGGTCCGATGTACCGGACGGTCCAGTCCGTGACGTCCTTGTCCGTGCAGACCACGGTGACGGGGGCACCGGCAGTCTCCAGGCGGATGGCGTGAGCGGTCATGAATTCCTCCCAGACGATAGAGGTTGGGATGGGACACCGCGCACGCCGCGGTAGGCGGCGCGGAGCTTGGAGCGGGCGGCCTCCCACTGGCGGGCCTCGGCCTCGTCCAGCGGGGGCACGCACGGTAGAGGACGGCCCCCCGAGAACCGCAACGGGATTCCGAGACACACGTCGTCATACAGGGCGGAGAGCTCGGTGACGCCGTCCTCCACGCCGAGGACCAGGCGGAGCGCGCTGACCAGGGCGCCAGCCGGCCCGAAACGGGTCCGGCCGATGCCGGCGCTGATCCGGCCGGGCCGCTCCCGGAGCTCGGACCGAACCTGCTCAAGGGGGACCCGGGCGGGCGTGCCGTTGACGGTGGTGGTGGAGGCGCACACCACGGCGGCGTCCCCGTGCTCACCGATGACGTGGCCGCGGACGGCGTCCAGGGGGACGTCCAGGAGGCGGGCCAGGGTCAGGCGGTAGCGGGCCGTATCCAGGCTCGACCCGAGGCCGAACACCCGCGCGCACCCGGAGGCCTCCGCTACGAGCCTTGTCATCAGGTCCACCGGGTTGGTCACCACCAGGAGCGTCCCGGGGTAGCCGCGGAACTCCTCGGCCAGGGCCAGCAGGGCGGGGGCGTTGGCGTGCATCCCGCCCATGCGCACGTCCGTGCTCCGGGTGTTCGTGAAGCGGGCCCGGACGGCCACCACCACGGCCGGGCAGGAACGGAGTTCGGCCACCTCCACCGCGTGCGCACGAACCGGGGAGCCGATCCCGGCGCACATGTCGTTCAGGTCGTCCGCCAGGGCGGCGGCCTGGTCCACGGAGCTGGAGGCCAGCAGGAGCTGGTCACAGAGCCGTGCGGAGACCAGGGCGGCGCCTACGGCCTGGCCGACCGCCCCGGCTCCGACCACGCCGACTGCCGGGATGCGCGGGCTCATGACGCCACCGCCACGGCGCGCTCCAGGGCCCGGCCCCACACGCCAGCCGGGTCGTCCCGCCGGCCCACCACGTCCGCGCTCACGGTGTCGATGAACGAGCACACCGGCACGGCGCGCTCCACGAGCGCCAGGCCGAGGCCTGGGAGGGGGAGCGAGGCCGGGGCGGAGAGGTGGGAGGAAAGGATGTTGACCGTGTCCATGAGCCAGAGCGTCAGGACGGTCACCAGCCACTCCGCCCGGTCCCGCCCAGAGAGCTGGACCGCTTCGGTGGCGAACTCGTCCACGCCCCGCAGGACCTGGCGCGCCGTCTCCTCCCCGGCGTGGTGAGCGCTGAGGAACAGCACGATCCGGCTCAGCAGCTTGGCGACGTCCACCGCCGGGCTCATCCGCATGAGGCCCGGGTCCAGCAGCACCGGCCGCTCCCCGGGGCCGTCCGGATACTTCACGTGCTCGGGCTTGAGGTCCCCGTACGCGAGCGTCGTTCCGTCCGCCGTCGCCAGCCTCGACCGGAGCCGCTGGAACCGCTGGACGGCCGACCGCATGAGCGGGACCAACTCCTCCCGGACTCCGGGCGCACAGCGCTCTTCCCCGAGCCGGTCCACGTAGGCCGTGCCGGAGATGCCGTTGAACTTACGCAGGAAGGTGCCGCCGATTCCGCGCTCACCGATGGCGCCGCCCGCGCCGAGGTGCCGGGCGGCGCCGGGCCGGTAGAGCGGGCGCAGCTCGGCGTAGAGGTTGGTGAGGAGGTCCCGGGTGCGGCGCGGCTCCAGGAGGAGAAGGTCCCCGAGGCACGGCCCGGGCACGGGCTCCGTGAAGAGGACGCCGCGGTGTGCGCCGGCCACGCCGCAGGCGCGCGGGCCGTCCAGGCCGGCCAGGACCGACAGCTGTGCCGCCTCGCGCGGCACCAGCCCGTCAGGCCGGGTCATGTACTCCTCTTGCGCCAGGAGCGCCGCGGGCCAGGCTCCGCATGCGCCGCGGAGGACGGAGACCAGGGAGACGCCGAGAATGGACACCTTGCCGTAGAGCGTGCGGTTTCCCACTCGGGTCTGGTGGACGTACGCAGTGATGCTCGGGACGTGCCGCTCCAGCACGACGGGGGCGCCGGGCCACAGCTCCGCGGCTGCCGTGTGTATCTGCGCGGCGGCGTACCCGAAGACGTCCCCAAGAGCGGGCAGATAGTCGTGTTCCGGTTCGGCATGAACGCTGATCACGGGCGCCTCCTCGGGCACTCGATCTTGCGCACTGGATAACACGCCCGGCGCGCGCCGTAGATGGAACGGGCGCGCCGGGCCGCCCCCTGGCGGGCCCTCAGCCCGTCACGGGGCGGGTCCCGGCCGCACGGGCGGCCAGGGCCCTGTCCCGGCTGCCGTCAGCCTCCTCGGAGAGATAGCCGGGACTCTGGTCCCGCCCCCGGCCGGGGCCGCTGCGGTGAAGGGGCGGCGGCCGGGCGGTTCAGAAGGGTGCACCGCCATGCCGGACGGAGACGGGGGTCTAGGGCGGGGCAGGCAGTCAGCCTGAATAGGACACCCGCAGCGAGCGCGGCGAGCCTGACCTCATGGCCCCGCCCGAGGCGCCGCGCTGGAGATGGTCGACCAGAATGGCCGAGTGGGTCATCGCGTCCATGCCCTGATCCCATCGCAGGGCGCGCGGCTGCGGGATCTGACAACCTATGACACGGAGTTGATCGATGCCTCTAGTTGCGGCGATTACCGGGACTCGGGACACCGGGCACCGGGACCACGTCTGCTTCGGTGACCTATTCCGTACCTACCTCGCGCCTTGGGCGACCGATGACGCCCACTTCTACATCGGCGGCGCGAAGGGGATGGACAGCCTCACCCTGTTGTGGCTCGCTCGCCACTCACAGAGCCGGATCACGATCGTCGTGCCGGGCACGGTCGCGCAGCAACCGGCCGAGGCGCGGCAGGCGATCGAGCAGTGCCGCGACCGAATCGCCGAGATCATCGAACTCGGTGCCGCCGAGCTGCGCACGCCCGCTTACCACGCTCGTAACCGGTACATGGTCGACCGGGCGCAGATGGTGATCGGTTTCCCGCTCGGTGGGCCCGAGGGGGGCTCGGGAACGTGGCAGACGATCGGCTATGCAGCCGCGCAGGGGAAACCGCGACTGATCGTGCCCGCATGAACGACGGAGCGTGCATCATGAAGACATGAGCACGCACGACAGACTCGTCGGCGCTGCCATGCTCAAGCGGTTACGGCTCGCCTGCGGCTGGTCGCTCGCTGGTCTCGCCCGCGCCCTGGTCGCTAAGGCTGCTGAACTCGGGCAGCCACTCGACTCGACTGTCACGAGTGTGCAGCGGTCCGTCGCACGGTGGGAGTCCAGCAGGGCGCCGACCCTACCCGGCGAGCGGTATCAGATGCTGCTCGCGCACCTGTACGCCCGCGACACCGATGGGCATGTGCTGCTTGGCGCCGGCTCCAACTTCGGCGAGCTGCTCGACGCCCTCGCGCACCTCGGCGAGAGTGAGTACCGCCTTGACGAGTTGCGCACGCTGCTCGTGCGGACGGCGACCGACAACGGCGGCGGGTTGCTCGCGCTGCTCGGCCCATCGACGCAATACGCCCTCTCCGCCGCCCTCGCTGACCCCGCCCGCCTTGACGAGGGGCTGCTCGCCGACATCCGGCTCGCCGTCGGCGACGTGAACCGGCAAGTCGGCAGTGTGCCGTTCGTGCGGGTGCAGCTCTTGCTCGCGCCGATCGTGGAGTCGTGCCGCCGCCTGCTCGATGCCGCCGCGCCCAAGCCGCTGCTGCCTGACCTGCGGGCTGTGGCAGCTCAGGCATTCACGATTGCCGGGCGGGCCGCGTTCGAAACACGCGACGACGCTGCGGCGCGAACGCTGTACGCCGAGGCGACCACTGCGGCGGGCGGCACCGGATCGGCGTGGCGCCGCGCCGTGGTCCACATGAGTCACGCCCTGGTGACCCTGTACTCGACGCCCGGTATCGAGGCAGCACAGCAGCTCGTCGACGCCGCAGTGCGCGACGCCCGCGCCGGCGAGAGCGTGGCGGTCCGGGCCCGAGCACACGCCCTGCAGGCGGAGATCGCGGCCCGTGCAGGTGCCGAGCGGAACGCGCGGGCGGCGCTCGCCCTCGCCTGGTACGACATTGACAGCGACCGCGACGGCGACCCTGCGCCGACATCCTTCTCGGCCGCGCACCTGCGCGGGTTCGAGGGCGTCACTTCGCTGTACGTCGGCGATCCCGCCGAGGCGCACGACTATTTCGCCCGGTCCGTCAAGGCGCTGAAGGCGCCACGCGAGCAGGTGCAGCGGGCAATCGTGGCGACCGATCAAGCCCTTGCCCGTATCCGGCTCGATGAGCCCGACTCGGCGGCCGAGCTGCTGCACGGTTGCATTGACGCTGCCTCGGCAACCGGCGGCCGGGTCGCCTCGATCCGGCTGCGCCGCGCCCGTAGCGACCTACGGCCGTGGCGCCGCGAGGACTGGTTCGCCGACCTCGATGATCACCTGTTTGACTCGCTCGGCGCGTAGCACCAGGACGCAGGAAACCGCCCCTGGCCGCGCTAGCATCACCCCAGCTCAAGAAGTGCCGTCCCCGCACGAGCGGGGGTAGCTCCCCGTAGACGAGTGGGCGGCAGTCGTCGCCCACGTCGTCCCCGCGCGAGCGGGGGTTGCCCGCGGGGTCGGTGGCGTCGAGACGATCCTGGGGAGGTCGTCCCCGTGCGAGCGGGGGTTGCTCCCTGATCGAGGTCTACCAGTACGTCGGCCCCGGGTCGTCCCCGCGCCCGCGGGGGCTATCCCTGTCGGTGGGCGGCGAGATGCTGGAGAACGTCGTCTCCGCGAGTGGGGGTACCTCGTCGTCGGCCACCTTCGCCTTCGCCATCAGTTGCCCGCATGCACTCTGGGGGTGTACGGGTCTGGGCGGGCATCCTGAGGAGTGTCAGCGTCCGCCGGCCAGGGGAGGATCGTGGACTTCGTCTTTGTGTGCGACTGGTGCGATACCGAGTGCGTCGTGTGGGGCGAGCCTGTCGTCTCATGGTGGACCCAGAAGTATCGAGTGCCAGACGACTTCGAGTGTTGGTGGTGTGGCGGCATCAGCACCAGCCCGCCCCCGCCGTGGACACCAGCCGACTAACCTTGTCGTACTACGGCTCCCCGCCATGACGCTGAGCGCTGACCCCATCAGCATTCTTTAGCATGTGGCCAACGCCTCGGAGCCGGTGGAGACTCGTCCCCGCGCGCGGGGTTCGTCCCCGCGCCCGCGGGGGTTGCTCTTCGGCGGGCGCTGTCAAGACGGGCGAGGTCGAGTCGTCCCTGCGCCTGCGGGGGTAGCTCAGCGTTCTGATAGGTGGTTGCCGCCTGGTGGGCATCGTCCCCGCGCTGGCGAGGGTTGCTCGCGGCGAAGCTGCGGAAGGTCCTGGCCCTCTCGTTTCCGCGCGAGCGGGGGTTGCTCGCTGTCCCGCTGCCACACGGGACGGCACCCTCGCGAATCGTCCCCGCGCCTGCGGGGGTAGCTCGCCACGTAGGTGAGGAACGCGGCGCCGATGGTGGTCGTCCCCGCGCGAGCGGGGATAGCTCGTACGTCGAGCGCTCCCTACATTCCCTGCGCCGGTCGTCCCCGCGCGGGCGGAGGGTGCTCCTTACAGTCCCCGACAGGAGCGAGCTGTTCTCGGTCGGCTCGCGGAGGTTTCTCGGCTAGGGTTTCGAACATCGCCTCGTCCCTGCGCGGGCAGGGGTAACTCGGCCGTGGTGAAACCGACGTCGGCCCGAGCGTGTCGTCCCTGCACCGCGGGGGTAGCTCCGCCCCGTCGACGGACCAGCAGCCGGCATGGCTGTCGTCCCCGCGGCCGCGGGGATTGCTCGTTGGACGGGAAGCTCCCTTTCCAGCGAGCCCGGTCGTCCTCACGCCCACCGGGGGTACGGCCGAGGTGAATAAGAACGGCTCTCCTGGCTAGCATCGCCCCAGCTCAAGAAGTGTCGTCCCCGTGCGAGCGGGGGTTGCTCGGCGGGGGAGCGGGAGCGGGTCACCGGGGGTGCGGTCGTCCCCGCGCCTGCGGGCCTGGCTCCACCTACTGCATGGTCCGCCGCCAGCGGCGGCTGGTCGCTTCCGCGTCTGAGGTGAGGCCCGTGCGGGGTGGCGCAGAAGACCGGGACCTGGACGAACTCGCCGAAACAGCGGGGAGGATCTGTGCCCAACGCACGGCACCGACCTCCAGGCCCTCGCCGACATGCTGGTCGCCGCGACCCAGCCCGACCACGACGGCTACCACGACGACGACGCCGCCACCCTGCTGCTCCAGGCCCTCTCGAACTCTGGAACGCGGTGTCGGCCCGGGCCCGGGAAAAGGGGTACGAGCCGGCGCTCTGGGTCTGTGCCCACTGCGCGGCAGCATCTGGACGTCGCGTGGTGCGTGTCCCCATAGTCGGTCGTCAGTCCGCGGGCGGTGTCCCCGCCGGGACTGCAGCTGTAGGGGACGGGTCGACGGCGTGCTCGACGGTGAAGTCCCGCACCCTGAGTGGGTAACTGCCGCACGTTCAGCGCTTGCTGCGTCCAGCACACAACGTACGTCAATGAAAGCAGCCGCCACCGCTAACATCGTCCCAGCTCATCAAGTGTCGTCCCCGCGCCTGCGGGGGTTGTCCCACGCCGGTTTCGTCGAGCTGCGCCGTCGCAGCGTCGTCCCCGCGCCCCTCGGGGGGTAGCTCATCTCGCTCACCGCGCCCTTCCCTGTCGTCGTGTCGTCCCGGCGCAGCGGGGGTAGCTCACGCGCTTGGCGTTCGTCCTGGCTGCCGAGGTAGTCGTCCCCGCCTCCGCAGGGGTCCTTCCGCCGGTGGTGCTCGACCAACTGCGTGGTCCGGCTGGGCATGTCGTCCCCGCGTCCGCGGGGGTAGCTCCACGCACTACTGCGTCGGCAGGCCGCGGGAACGGTCGTCCCCGTCCGCGGGGGTAGCTCACCCTGCTTCAAAATCCCCTGCGCGGACCCCGTGCGTCACCGCGCAAGCGAGGGCCGGTGGACGCCGTGCGGCTCGCGCTCCCCGCGGCGGCGTCCCCGCTCTGACGGTAGTTCGTCGTTCTGCTCATCGGTAAACGCGACGGCGTTATCGTCCCCGCCCTCGGGGGTTGCTCCACCAAGGCGGGCACGAGGTGGGAACTGGGCGTGCCGTCCCCGCGCCGCGGGGGATGCTCGGCCGAGCGGGGCATGTACGCACCTGGCTCCGCGTCGTCCCCGCATCCGCGGGGTTGCCCGCCCGACACCAGATGGACCCCGCCGAGGGCCCCGTCGTCCCCGCGCCAGCGGGGGTTGCCCCCTCGACTACGATGAAGCCGCCGCAGCTCTCAAGTCGTCCCCGCGCGAGCGGGGGTTGCTCGTCGTACGGGATGTAGCTAGTGCAGCGGTCCACGTCATCCCCGCGTCCGCGGGGGTTGCTCGAACGGGACGAGCACCCTTGCCGCTGCGAGCATGTCGTCTCCGTGCCCGTGGGGGTAGCTCGCCAGTCACGGGGCGTCAGCAGTATGGGCAAGTGCTCCGCGCCTGCACCCGCCGCGCGGTAGCAGCTGGATGTCGCGTGGTGCGTGTCCGCGTGGTCGTCCCCGCGCAGCGGGGGCGTCCGGGGGGACGCGGGTTACCGGCGAATGTGCACGGTAATCTGCACCCCGCCGCCTATGACCGCCGCTCCCGCAAGCGCAACGGCCAACGGCGTCGGACCGCCGACCGCTGCAACAGTGACGGCCGCGCACAGTGCAAGTGCGGCGATGATGTATGGCGCCCATGCCAGTGCGACATTCGTAGGCTGAAGTTCCCCTCTGCGATCGGCTGTGTGAAAGTTGGTCACCTTGCTGGGCTCCCCATCCTCGTACCGGAACGGGCCTGGTGATGTGGCGGGGAGGCGCGGCTGTTGCTTGGTCGGCTCTCAGCGAGCTTCCCCGCCCTTCCAGGTCGTTGAGTGACACAAGGTACTGGGATCAACGCAGCTTCGCTGCAGGTCAGTTGCCGGATCAGACGGGCCAAAGGGGGCTCAGAAGGGACCCGAGGGAACGACCGCTGAAAGGTGGGTTACCTTCTGTTCCAAGGTCTGCCCTCTCGCGGGTCCTGGAGGAAAGCTGCAGGTCAGGCTTTTCCACACTGCTTGATCCAGGGCCACGTCTGCCTCGAAGCTGGTGATAAGCATCATGACGCCTTCTGGTGCGTGATGCTCTGTTCGTTCATTCCCGGCAGGAGACGTCCCCGGGCCAGCGGGGTAACTCCGCGCCGCTGCCGTTCGTCATGGGCCCACTCCGCTGTCGTCCCTGCGCGAGTGGGGGTTGCTCGGTGTACGTCGGGGTGTCGCCCTGGGCGGCGCCGTCGTCCCCGCACTCGCGGGGGTTGCTCCGCGACGCAGCAGGCCGCCGCCGGCTACAGCATGTCGTCCCCGCGCGAGCAGGGGTTGCCCCGCGACCCCGTACGTGGCCGCTCACCTCGACCCGTCGTCCCCGCGCGAGCGGGGTTGCCCGCGCTTCGCCCGTGACATCCACCTCGGCAAGCCGTCGTCCCCGCGTTCGCGGGGTCGCTCGGCGATCTCGACCAGGCTCTGGTGAACCTCCCCTCGCCCCCGCGCTCGTCCCCGCGTCCGCGGGGGTTGCTCCAGCAGGCCCGGGTTCCCATGCCCCCGGGCGTTGTGCGCTCGCTGCCATCCCAGCACCATGACCGACGTGAATGAAAACAGCTCCCCCGGCTAGCATCGCCCCAGCTCACGAAGTGTCGTCCCCGCGCGAGCGGGGGTCGTTCACGTGATCATGCGTGGGGGCCGGGCGGAGGTGGGTCGTCCCCGCGCGAGCGGGGGTCGTTCGAGGCCGAGGAGGCCAACCGACGCCGACAGCACGTCGTCCCCGCGCGAGCGGGGGTTGCTCCCTCTTCCACCCGGACGACCTGCCCGTCCAGGAACCCGGGTTGTACCCGCGCGAGCGCGGTAGCTCCTGGTCGACGTCCTCGTCACCGCGACGGTCGCCGTCGTCCTCGCGCGAGCAGGACTTCCCCATCCCGTCGAGGGGCGTTGAGCTTGCCGTCGGCTCACCCCCAGCAGCAGCCTGGTGGAGGCACCCCTCGCGGACTGACTACCGAAACTGCCGCGCGTTCCGCGTTCAGCACTACAACGCACGTCAATGAAAACAGGTGTTCCCGCTAACATCGTCCCAGCTCATCAAGTGTCGTCCCCGCGCCTGCGGGGGTAGCTCGCCGCCCGCATCGAAGCCGAGGGCCGGGCCGAGGTCGTCCCCGCGCCTGCGGGGGTAGCTCACGATCAGGACGACGGCATTCGCCGTGGTGAACGTCGTCCCCGCGCCTGCGGGGGTAGCTCCAGCAAAACGGTGGATGTTCTAGCGCAGGACCCGTCGTCCCCGCGCGAGCGGGGGGCACCGCCGACCAGGCCGACGTGTCGTCCTCGCGTGCGCGGGGGTAGATCGGAGGACCACCTCCTGGATGCCGTGGGGGGGGAGGCCGACCGGGGCAACGTCTTTGACATCGGGCTGCTGGCCGGCCGGCTGCTGGACGCCACTGCCTGGTTGCGCGAGGAATCCGATGCTGAGGGGCTCGCCGTCGGCTACTTCGGTGCCAGCACTGGCGCCGCGGCCGCCCTGTGGGCCGCCGCCGACCCCCGTCGCGCGGCCCGCCGCCGTCGTCTGCCGCGGCGGCCGGCCCGACCTCGTCGGGACCAGACTGTCCGAGACGGCGGCACACGAACTCACGTCAATGAAAACGGCCGCTCCCTATAACATCGTCCCAGCTCACGAAGTACCGTCCCCGCGCGAGCGGGGGTGCTCGCCCTGGTCCTGCTCGGCTCGGTCGCGGTGGGCGTTGTCTCCGCGCTCGCGGGGGTAACTCGACGGCTGGCGGCTGCGTCGGGCAGGTCATCTGGTCGTCCTCGCGTTCGCGGGGGACGGGTGCCGTGCGGCGGGCGGTGGCGGCGCCGGTACGCCTTCTGCCGGCACGGCGGCTCGCAGTACGACGAATCCGCACGTCCAGCCGCAACAGACCTGCCGCACGCGCCGCACCGGTCCCGCCGTTACGGATCCGCGTGAGAGATGTGCGGCATGCCCTCGAACACGACCAACACCACGGCCGACGTGAATAAAACGGCTCCCCCGGCTAGCATCGTCCCAGCTCACGAAGTGTCGTCCCCGCGCCTGCGGGGGTAGCTCCTACGAGGGCGAGATCAGCTCTCACGGCCAGTCGTCGTCCCCGCGCCTGCGGGGGTAGCTCGGACGATCCGAGATCGCACGCATCTCCGCCGCCGTCGTCCCCGCGCCTGCGGGGGTAGCTCGCACCCGTTAAAGCCAACCCAGGACGGTAGGTCGTCATCCCCGCGCCTGCGGGGGTAGCTCCGAGTCGCCAGGGGAGAGTTCCCCGCTCGTGATGTCGTCCCCGCGCCTGCGGGGTTGCTCTGTTGGCGGGGATGTCGACAGGGTGCCGGTGCCTCACCGCCGAGCTTGCCGTCGTCCCATCCCCTACAGCGACAGCCTGGTGGAGACACCGCCCGCGAACTGACGACCGACTTGGCTGCCGCACTCCAAGCGCTTGCTGCATCCGGCACCACCCGGGAGGCCACGGTGACCGCCGGCGCCGTACGGCTCGGCGGACGGCTCACCGTGCCCGACGGCGCCACCGCCGTCGTGGTCTTCGCCCACGGCAGCGGCAGCAGCCGGCACAGCCCGCGCAACCGGTTCGTCGCCGACGGACTGCACCGCGCCGGGCTCGGCACCCTGCTGTTCGACCTGCTCACCGACGTAGAAGAAGCCGACCGGCACAATGTCTTCGACATCGCGCTGCTGGCCGGCCCGCTGCTGGACGCCACCGCCTGGCTGCGCGAGGAACCCACGTCGAGGGGCTCGCCCTCGGCCACTTCGGCGCCAGCACCCGCGCCGCGGCCGCCCTGTGGGCCGCCGCCGACCCCGCCGCGCGGCCCGCCGCCGTCGTCTCCCACGGCGGCCAGCCCGACCTCACCAGGGCCCGGCTGCCCGACACGACGGCATCCGAACTCACGTCAATGAAAACAGCCGCTCCCGCTAACATCGTCCCAGCTCACGAAGGTCGTCCCCGCGCGAGCGGGGGTAGCTCTGGTACGACCCCCGGGACGGGGCCATCACGCTCGTCGTCCCCGCGCGAGCGGGGGTTGCTCCACCGACCCCTCGGCACCGAGGGCGGCGCCGGCGTCGTCCCCGCGCCAGCGGGGCCCCGGAGCGCACCGCCGAGCTTGCCGTCGGCCCACTCCCAGCAGCAGCCCGGTGGCGGCGCCTCCCGCGAACTGACGACCGACTCGGGTAACTGCCGCGCATGCTCCGCTCGTGCACTTACCGCACCACAACGCACGTCAATGAAAACGGCTCCCCCGGCTACCATCGTCCCAGCTCATCAAGTGTCGTCCCCGCGCCCGCGGGGGTAGCTCCTACCAGTACGGACTCAGCCTCACCGGGAACGGGTCGTCCCCGCGCCCGCGGGGGTAGCTCGCGCTCCAGGCCGGCGGGTTCACGGCCGGGTCCGTCGTCCCCGCGCCCGCGGGGGTAGCTCGTCGTGGTGCGTCCGCGCCCTTTCAGCGGACAGTCGTCTCCGCACCCACAGGGTTAGCTCGCAGGCTGCAGCGGTCGCGGATATCCGCAAACACGTCGTTCTCGCGCCTGCGGGGGTTGCTCGGAGGAGGCCGTCACCCTCGGCGTACAGCCGCGGTCGTCCCCGCGCGAGCGGGGGTTGCTCCTAGTTGATCACTGTTTGTCGTGGTTAGCGGTGGTCGTCCCCGCGCGAGCGGGGGTTGCTCTCCCGTCTTTGGGATCGGTTATGCCGGTCCACAGTCGTCCCCGCGCGAGCGGGGGTAGCTCGCATGACGCCGACACCCACGCCCTGTACGCGCCGTCGTCCCCGCGCGAACGGGGGTTGCCCTCCGCGAGGTGAAGGTCGAGCCGAACCGCGTGTCGTCCCCGCGTCCGCGGGGGTAGCTCCCGGGTGGTGGTGCCTGTGGACAGGTGGCTTTTGTCGTCCCCGCGCGAGCGGGGGTTGCTCGGCCCAGAACGGGCCTGAGTTGGGGCAGGTCGGCCGTGGACTGGCACTCCGAACGTCACCTGGCAGGCCGAGCTGCGGCTACTGGCAGCTTCGCCGGTGTTCAAGGGCTCGCTGCGGTAGTCGGCCTGCCGTGGCACGGATGCGCAGCACGCGGAGCTGGCCGAGTCGTTGCTGCAGGAGATACTGGGCCGTACGGTGCCGCGCCTGCTCGGCCGCCTCCTCCGCGGCCTGGTGTGCGGTGGGGTGGCGGCGCAGCACCATCTCGTACACCGCCTCTGCCTCCGCGTCGGCTTCCTCCCTGCGCAGCAGCCGCCTCAGGGCGCTGGTGCGGCGTTCGGCCAGGATGCGGTCGGCCACCTCCCGTTCGGTGAGGGACCGAAACGGCGGCTGGCTGCCGTCGTGCCGGCTGGCCTTGGTAAGCAGGGCCTGGGTGTCGGCCTGGCACCGGTCGGTGAGCTGGGCGACGTCGTCGGGGTCGTTGAGGTCCGCGCGGACGGCGACGGCCAGGTCGACCGCTTCCCGCAGCAAATCCTGGATGCGCTGGCGGTGGGTGCACTGCGGGCACAGCCCGGCCGCGTCCGGCAGACCGCACTCCGCGCAGGGCGCAGACCGGCGCGCCTGCACAGCTGCCTCCTGCTGTGCACGGCGGCGGGCTGCCACCGCCCGCCGCGCCTGGACCGCGGCGGCCTCCCAGGCACGACGGGCCTCAGCCCGCGCCGCTTCACGGTGTGTGTGCTCGCGCAGTTGCTGCTCATAGACCGCGCGCCGCTGGGCTGTACTGGCGCCGGCGAGTTGCTCGTCGACCAGGGCCCGCAGCCGGGCACGCTGGGCGCGCCGGTCGGCGATGACGGTGGTGCAGGTGGGACAGTCGGCGCGGGTGTCGAGGCGGATCCCGTCGTCACAGCGCGGGTCCGCGCAGGCCTGCCGCTGGACCAGGCCACGCCCGAGGAGCCAGCCCATCGGATCGCGCACCAGGGCCTGCCCACCGACTTCCTCCAGTCGGTCGGTGAGCCGGTCGGCCAGCAGCCGCGGCCCGCCGCCCTGGTGCCCCAGCAGGCCCTCCAGCCGCTTCATCTCCGCCTCCGCGGCCGCCTGGACCTGGTCCTGCTGCCAGCCGGAAAGCTGCTCCCACAGCCCCGCCACCGGCCCCAGCGCCACCTGCAGAGCAGGACGAGCCGGAAGGCCCACCCTCCGCTGCTGCTGCGCCTTGTCCCAGCCCACGGCCTTCGGCCGGCCACCGGCATCAGCCCCGGCAGCACGCTGCCCAACCCGCTCATCGACCGGGGACTTCTTCGGCTTTTCCCCGCGAAGCGGGCCGCCCTCAGCCCTTGGCGACGCCGACTCGGCAGCGGCGTCCTCGCCGTCGACGGCCTGGTCCTCGCGCACGCGCACCCGTTCCGGCCGACGGCCTTCACCCCCACGGCCTTCGCCGGAAAAACCACAAGAGAGCTGGTGAGGAACGACGGGAGTACCCAGGTGAGGGTGGTCAGTGTGAAGGGCTGCCGCAACGTCGGGCTCTGCAACATCCGCCACATCCGTCACCGACACACCGCTGACTTGCGGTTCCGTCGTCACGTCGGGCGCCTCACTAGGCCCTGCCGCAACGTCGGGGTCTGAAAACTCGGGCTCCAGGGCCTCCGCGCGGTCCTCCTGGACGTCGTCGCCGACTGTACGGCCGTGCGCGGCGGCGACCGCCGGCACCATCAGCCGCGACCGGTTCGACAGGCCCGAGGCCGTCTTCAGCCGCACCCGCAGCGCCAGCTCCCGGTCCTCCAGGCGCTCCAGCACCCGCTCCCCCGCCGACGCCGTGCAGCCCAGCAGCCGGGCCACCGTCGCTGCGGCCCGGCCGCGCTTGGTGTCCACCGTTCCGCCGCACTGCCGCACCCGTCCGTTCTCCCGCGCCTCCAGCACCAGCAGCAGCAGCGCCAGACGGTCCGTTGCCGCGCCCCGACCGGTACGCGTACCGATCAGCCCGGCCGGAGTGACCGAGCCGTCCCGGTGCGCCCAGCCCGGCCCCATCACTGCCTCCATCAGCCGCAGCAGCGTCGCGTACTCCTTCTTCGCCAGATTCAGCGGGTGCCCGGCCACGTCCTGCGCCGCCCAGAGCGGCAGCACTCGGCACTTCAGACCGTCGGCCTGGCCATACTCGCCTGGCGCCGTCTCCACCGACACCACCCCCGAGCGGCGCAGCGCAGGAACGACGACCGAGGCCACGTACGACACCGACAGCCCGAGCCACCGAGCCAGCTCCGAGGTACGGATCTCCACCACACCCGACTCCGACGGAGTCCGCGACGCCAGCACGAGCACGGCCAACCGCACCGCGTCCACCACACCCCTCAGGCCATCAAGGTCGAGCAGCGCCCGCACTGCGGCACGAAGACGCACCCGCGCACTGCGTCCCAGCGCCAGCGGACGTCCCGGCCCCCGCACCGGACCAAGAGGCGTCTTCCCTCTGGCCGGCCGAGATGCCGGAAAGGTCTCGGCCGTCGCCACTACCACCAGCGCCGCGCTCACCGGCCCACCTGCCGGTACAGCGCTCCCGCATGGCGGGCAGAAACCTCGGATCGCGTCCCGCCACACGGGACGACCCCCTCGAAGACGCCACCGACGAAGTTGTTGCGGACGCGGACGGACACCGACCGGACAGACGCGGCCGAGTTGTGGGTTCCTACAGGAAGACCCTCTTCCTGGCCAAAAGGTGTGAAGAGGTGGATCACGGACGCCTGTTCCGTCACGCGAAACGCGCGAACCACGCGAATCGCACAGAAACGGACTGCGTTCGACTTTTCAGGGGACGCCAGATCGGGCACTATGGCGAAGACACCAACCTTCATATGGATCGCCCCGACCGCGACCAAGCCCCCTGCCAAGGGGCTCGACCGCGGCCGAGCGCTCTATACGGACGGAGCCCCGAGCGCCGAACGGCCTGCCAAAGCCGACCGGAACCCAGGGTGACGCTGGTGGCTCAACAGAGGCCCCCTGCCAAAGGGGCTCCTGGAGAGCCGAGGTGGCCCGCTTGCCAAAGCGGACCGGGTGCCCGCCTGCCAAGGCGGGGTTTTGCGCAAGGTGAAAAAAGATCCAGCTCGATGAGCTGGAGCCCAGGGCCGGCGCCAACCGGGGACTGGGCGGCCGACCTGATGGTCGGCGAGACGGGCCGCGCGGGGCCAGCGGATGGGTAGTCCGCCTCTTGGCACGCGCGGCCGATGACCTAGGTCATCCCGACCCCCTCGATTCCGAAGGCGGCGTCGGCGAACCCGGAAATAGCCCGAAGCGTGAGGTCACCCCTCATTGGACGTCTTCTCGACGGCGGCGTCCGGATGCTTCGCGGCGAGCTTTCGAAGAAGATGCGCGTACGCGCGGCGGTTCCCCCGGTGCGGCTGGGCGCGCCCGGCCTCCCATTGTGCGACCGCGAGACGCTTGACGCCGATGGCCTCAGCGACTTCGGCCTGGGTCAGGCCAGCGGCAAGCCGAAGCTGCTGCCGGACCTGGGGAGCGGGGAGGGTGTCCTCCTCCACCAGGGCGTCAATCCGCCTCAGTGGATCGGACATCGAAACCTCCACGATAGGGAACCATGCTTGAAAACATACATGATCCCGACGATCTTCGGCATCGGGGGAACGAGGGTGTTGCCGTGCGAGACATCGGTGAAACGATCACGGTTGTAAACGGCCTAGTTGCACGGTGGAGTTTCCGCGCGCGGGAACGCGGCGTGCCCGAATTACCGTGTCCCTCGAACGGGAGACGCGATCCGGGGCTTGTCACTGCTGGTCCTCCCGCACGGAAGGCAGGCCGTGCAACTGGGCAAGCAGGGCTTCGGGTCGCTCGTCATATACAACATGCGGCTCGTCCTCAGTCGGAGGATGGAAGCGCGTGGCAAACCGCAACAAGTCTTGCTCGCTGAACTCGATGGAGTTCGCGTCGATATCAGCGAGCTGGTTCCGTTCGCGGATTCGTGCCCATCGCACCTCATGCGGCACCGGCAGGTACACCAGAGTGGGGACGCCACCGGCCCCTACGACTAGAGCCTGCCATTCGGCCCGCTCTTCTGGTGTCCAGAAGCCGTGGTCGACCACGACGTCATCACCGGCCTCCACCAGTCCTTGGAGTTCACCAGCGACATCTTCAAGTACGGGAGCTTCCCGAACGCGAAATTGCCCCCTGGGGAAGTCGACGCCGTACCGGCCGTAGCGACGGAACATCTCCTCATCAGGACACAGCCGTGTGAACCCCGCAGCTACGAGAGCCCTCGCCAATGTCGTCTTACCGGCGCCCGGCATCCCCGCCATCAGGACGACACGTGACTTGCGCGGCGCGTCTTCGCCCGTGGCCGAGGTGCGAGTCGAAGTCAGCACGTCATATCCGCCGTTTCGACGCGCATACGGCCGGGAGCCCCCAGGTCCACGCCGTACTCCAGAGGCCGGCCTTCGCAGTCGACGAACCGAGCGGAGAGGACGAGGATGGCTTCGTTCGTACCGGGCTGGAGCTCCAGGAGTTGGGCGTCCTCGGCGGTGGCGATGCGGGCTGTGGTCTCGTCCCTACGCTTCACAGCCTGCCGACCCGTTTTCTGGGCGATGAGGTCGAGGGACGTGCCGCCGATCAGGCGCTCGTTGCGGAGGAGCGCGGGCACGGCCTGGGCGAACTCGAGTGGGATCCACGAGGTCGAGTGCGCAACGACGCCGTGCCGGTCACGGTATACGCGGGTCCGCCGGATGACGACGTCGCCGGTCTCCACCCCCAGCGCCGCAGCAACGTCCTGCGGGGCAGGAACGGCAGCGGCGGTGTGTCCGTCAGAGCGCTCTCCCGCGCCCCATGAGGAACCAGTACGGCGCCCGCGCTCCACCCGCTGACCTGCAGAGGACAGAGCCACGGGCTGACCGATGCGCGCGTACGCGGCGGTCGCGTCATCGGATCGCTTAAAGCGCGGCCAGCGCTCGCCTGCCGGGTCAGCAAGCTCGACTTCCCGAGTGCGGGCAATCAGGGCCGCCGGCCCCTCGACGCGCAACAGATCGAGGAGTTGCTCCCAGCTCAGAACGCCGAAGCTGTCAACGAGTCGACTCGCGCCGTCCGTGAGCAGAGCGGCCTGGCGGACCTGGGCAAGGTCGACGCTCCCGGTAATCGCCTCGTCGGCCGCAGCCGGGTCGGTTGCCGCGACCCAGTAACCGCCAGGCCGGTTCCGGAGACGTCGTTGGACGGTGACGAGCGCGGAGACACGAGCGGTGTGCTCGGGAGTACCCGTCGGTCCTTGGAGCGCGGCCTCCATCTCCTCGCCGGCCACCTCCTCGACTCGCTTGTCGGTGATGGTCCGGATGCCCTCGTCACTAAGATCAAGCACCAGCACGTTGTCGGAGAGCACAAGGTAGTCGAGGACATCCCCCCGCTCACGGATCATCACGACGGTCGACGCCGGGACGGCCTCCTGGTCCAACGCGCAGGTGCCCCGGTGGAGGTCATTGACCTCGGAGATGGCGCTTCGCAGCGCCTCGCGCAGCGACACCGCGTCGTCACCGATCAGGTTGATCAAGCGTGTACCGAGCTGCCGCACGTACCATGGGGTGCCGTGGATGCACCCCATGGGCAGGTCTTTGGGTGCGGACAGGCCGTCCAGCACGACGACCCCGGTAGGGCTGACGTGGACAGTGTCCTCGTTCGCGGTGCCCACACCTTGGGTCGAAGCCACGGATACCTGCACGTCAGGCCCCTTCCGGGCGGTAGAACGGCGTTATTTGCTCGCTCGCGACGATCTCGAGGGTCTCCGGGTCAAAGCGGCTGGAGATGAGGGTCGAGAACCGTCGCGCCTTGAGCTCGCGGTGCACGGTGGCCAGCTCCTGGTTGAGCCAGTGGACGACGCCACCGGAGCCACGCGCGTGGATGCCGGCAACATACAGGAAGGTTCCCTTGCCGTCGGGGCGTGGGAGCCGGCCGAAGTATGCGATGTCGGCGTTCTCGCCCCGGTCCATCGGTGAGCGGTAGACCTGGCCGGTGTTGCGGTCCGTAAGGTACCAGCCGTCATCATCCTTGCCGAACCGCAGGTGGGGATCCCCTTCAAGGATCTGTTCGATGAGGGGCGACAGCCGAGGACCGCAGATGACCACGAGGTTGTTGCGGTTGAGCCGGACGTTGCCGCCGAGCGGAATCCGTTCGAAGCTGACTTCCAGCCCGACCTCTTCGGCCAGCTCCCGCAGACGTTCGTAGGTCTGGACGTCCTCGGTGGCGATCACGGGGCCCTGGATGGCCTTCTTCTTGCCATCCTTGTCGTTGCCGTCTTCCAGCTTCTCGGCCAGCGCCACGATGACCTTGCCTGAGCCGAGGAAGAGCCTCTCCGGTGGAGCTCCCTTGGCGAGCTGGCTTACGCGTCCCTTGCTGATGCCGAGTTCGGACGCCAGCTGAGTGCTGTTCAACCGGCCCACACGCAGCGTCTCGTTCATCGCCTCGTTGCGGACCGCCTGAAACTCGTTGCCGAAGTCCTGTACACGGCCAGCAAGACCATGTGCGACCTTCGCGCGCTCCAGAGGGTCAGGGAGCTCCTTCAGCTGGGACAAGGCGACGTCGAAAGCCGCATCGAGCTGGTCTCTCAGCGCGGCTGGAGCTACATCGTGCGCTTCCATACGTGCCTCCCTTCGTGAGGTCATGTTTACCCCATTAAACCTCATGGGTTCAAGGTGGTTGACGCGTGCCGGAACGAGACCTATGGTTTCGGTAGTCGAGCGGTTTAGGGCGCTAAATCGCTTGGTTGCGTTCGCTATATCTGCTTGTCCCCAGCACCTTCGCAGCTTCTGCGGGCTCGTCTCTCCGGAGGCGAGCAGGTGGTCGGAGGCGGTAGCACAACCAAACCCCCCGGCTGGCAGGGCTGCTTGTACGACCTCAGCGCTGATGCGCTGTCTATCCGCCGGGACGTGGGCCGCTGGCTCGTGGACCTGGTGGGTGGAGAGAGCATCCGCCCCGCGAACACCCCTCCTTCTCTCCTTGCCGAGGAGTCGCCATGCCTGAGCTCGCCATGCCCAAGGCCGCCAAGCGCAAGGGCCGCACCCGTACCTCCCGCGTCAGCCCCCTCGACGCGATCAGCCTCTCGACCCTGTCGCCCGGACACATCGACATGCGGACCGTGGAAACCACGCAGACCCGCCGCATCTCGCTGGTGTGCCCGGACTGCGGCACCTGGGTGGCCCTGACCTCCAGCCGCGGCACCTACCTGCTCAAGCTGGTCCCACACCACACCGGCAAGGCAGGCGTCGCCGACGCGATCCGCTGCCGCTCCAGCAACCGCCTCGTCGACGTAGACATCACCGACTACGCCTGGCGCCGCCAGTACAGGGAATGGGCACGCGAGGAGCGCCTCGCCGTCGACCTCACCCGCCACCGCCGCGCCACCGTCCAGACCCTCAAGGTCAGCCGGCCCCAGGAGCGCCCCGCCGACCGGCGAGCTCAGTGGGAGCGTGCGATGCCCGCTGCCCGCCGGGCCGACGCCGCCCGTGCGGTTCCTGCGGACGCGGTCTCCCCGATTCGCGGTGCGGCCGTCGACGGCCCCGTCGGCGCCCCGCTGACCATGACCCCCCAGACCGCTGGGGACCCCCGCTCCGTCCGCGCCCTGGCCACCGGCATCCTTCGCGCCCTGGCCGACGCCAGCCAGGACCGTTGCGCGAGCGACGTCCTCGCGGAGCATTTCACCCGCGCCGCCTACACGCACCTGGCCACGGTCTGGCGCCGCCCCTTGACCCCGGCAGACCAGCCCGCGCACACCGCCCTGGTGGCTGCGGTCAGGGCCGAACTGCCCGCCCCGGCCCCGGGCGAGACCGTCGCCGCGTACACCGCCCGATGCAACAGGTCCGCACTCGCGGCCTGACCCGCACAACCGCATACGGCCCCGGCCCCGGCTCCCGCTCCGCGCGGGGGACGGGGTCGGGGCCTTCTGCTCCCGTACAGCCTGACGCGCTGCAACCTGGAGGTCCTGATGCCCGCCACTCCGACCCTGACGTCCCACCGGCCAACGACGAGGTGTTCGACGCCGAGACGCTCGCGCTCTTGGACGAGCTCGATGTCCCGTTCTCCGCCGACTTCGACGTCGACCTCGACATCGCCTTCGGTACGCCGCTGGAGATGCACGAGCCCGCGGGCACCGCCAGGGAGATGCGCCGGTACGCGGCTGCGGTTCTGACCGTTCCGCCTGACCGCCGCCAGGAGCTCGCCCTCGTGCATGGCGCCGAGATCACCGCCCGTGTGGAGGCCAGCCGCGACATCCTCGCCGCCGACCCGACCATCACCGCGCGCGTCCGCGAGCGCCTGGTCGACGCCCTTCTCCCCTACGCCGACCGTCTGCGCAGGACGGTCCGCTCGGGATGCCGCCCCGAGTACGCCGCGGCCTGACCATCCAGCCCTGGACGAACGCTCACGATCAGCGGCCACCCCCACTGCGCCAAGGGGTGGCCGCTGGTCGTGGCCGGTCGTACGACTTGCCAAACGAACGACAGCCCCGGGGATTGCGCCCCCGGGGCTTGTCCAGGACCTGATTCGGAGGACCTGATGCAGCTCAGCATGACATGTGCGGTGCCCCGGCCGAACGCCGGGATCATCGACGACATCGAGGACGCGGACAACAAGAAGGGCTTCGAGCCCGACGAACTCACCGCGTTCCACCAGCTCGTCCGCCACCTCGTCGTCGACGGCGACCGCCGCGCGGCCAGCGCCGGCCACCAGGCCCGCCGCACGCTCGCCGAGATGACCGTCGTCGGGCAGAGGCGGTGACCGGGATGGACTGGCGTCACCAGGCCGCGTGCCGCACCGAGGACCCCGACCTCTTCTTCCCCATCGGTACTACCGGTCCGGCGCTCTTGCAGATCGCGGAGGCGAAGGCCGTCTGCAACCGCCGCTGCTCGGTGACCGAGCACTGCTTGCAGTGGGCGCTGGAGTCCGGCACGGACGAGGGCGTGTGGGGCGGCTTGTCCGAGGACGAGCGACGCGCGCTGAAGCGCCGCTCCGCCCGTAGGAGGTTGCACATGCCGGACGCCGAACGGTCCGTCCCGGCTGCCTGACGGCCCGCCACGGTCCGTCTCCCGCCCACCAGAGCAGAACAGGGCGGGAGACGGGTCGTGGCTGGCCGCTCGGCCAGTCGAAGGGTGGACGACCCCTGGAGTAGAGGTCCGAGGGCCGTCCGTGATCAAGAAAGCGAGACTCTCTTGAACACGACGATGATCACACGCCCGGTCTCCCGGGCGCCACAGGGCGACGACATGTTCAACCGGGTCCTGACCGCCGTCAACTCCCACCGCCCCGACCGCACCCGTCCGGCTCGCCGCACGCCCAGCGTCGAGCCCGAGGCGGCGCTTGGCGAGCACCTCCTGGCCGTCGTCCGCGCCCAGGACGCCTCGATCCCGGCCAGTCGGCGCGTCCCCCGCACGGTCGCCGAGATGCGGGCCCGCCTCGACGGGCTGTACGAGGAGGAGCAGGACGCCTGCGGTCTGTGCGGGTCCTGGCAGTGCCGCGGCAACTGCCAGGGCAGCCAGGGCAGCGTTCAGACGGCCGGGATGGCGGTGGCCTGATGCCCGCCGCCGTCCTGCACTTGACCGACGAGGAGCGCGCGGAGCTGGCCCGCAGGGTGAGTGAGCGTAACAAGGAGTCGGAGCAGCGACCCCGGTGACGCGACCGCTCATAGATGCGGCCCGGGCGGCGCAGCACCGCGCCGCCCGGGCCGCGCTCGCGGTCGGCCCCGCCCATCCCCTGGCACGCCTGCTGCTCGCGGCCGCCGCGCTGGCGGCCGCTACGGCGTGGGATGCCGGGCACCGCGTCACCGACCTTCACCCCGCCCGCCGGCATCACCACGAGAGACGGGTCCGTGCCTGACGACCTGTACCAGCGCTACCAGGCAGCACACCGCGCCTACCAAACCCACGCCGCATCCTGCGACGACTGCACCCGCGATACCCCCCGATGCCGGGACGGACAGCGGCTGTTCGACTCGTTCGCCCGGCTCCAGGACGCCTACCTCACCCGACAGCAACAGCGCTGAAGGAGATTGACCGTGAACGGTTTCGCCCATGACATCGTTCTGCGCCGCCAGGCCCAGGAGCGCGGCGAGATGGCGCTCGCCCAGGACGTGGAGACCTACCTGTCCGGCGTGTCCGCGCCGGCGCTCAGCGCGGAGGCGGTGGCCGTGTGGATCGAGCAGGCCCGGCGGCTCGCACGGGGCATCGACTGGGTGGCCTGGGGCGGCAGCGGGATGCCGCTGACCGGGCGGGCGCTGGCCGCGCACGCCGAGAGCGCCGCGCAGATTCTGCGGACCGCCGGCTGGAACCCCGACATCACCGCCGGCCGCTCCCTGCGGGACGCGCTCATCTACGCCGAGCGCATCGATACCGACGGCCTGCTCAGCATGGACACCCGCTTGGCCGTCGCTGGGATCATCGCGCTCCTGGTCCGCGCTGCCACCGGCGCTCCGTACGCCTACTACGAGAGCTGGGACGCCCACCCCGGCCGCACCGTCGACCAGGTCCTGAACGTCCTCGCCGCGGCGGCCGCTTTCGCCCGCCGCTATGGCCCCGCCTGACCGCCCGCCTACAGGGACGGAAGGCCATTTCCTCTCCCGCACCCTGCTGCTCCACCGGGCCAGTCGCCCGCACGACGGGCGGCCGGCCTTTCGCACGCCTCCAGCCCGGGAAAGTCTCGGGCTTCCCCCGTAGGAGAGCCCATGCGTAGCAAGACCCTGCTCGACACCGCGACGACCGGCGCCACGCTGCCGGACTCCTTGTGCACGCACACCCCGAAGTGCCCGGTCGCTGAGAGCTCCGACCGGGAGGCCGCGTACGTCGTGGCCGCCCACCCGGAAAAGGGCTGGAGCCTGCTCTGCAACGGCCTGGTGCTCTTCGAGGACACCGGCGAGCTGCTCCCCGACGGCCGGGTCATCGCCCCGCACCGTCCCGTCGCCGCGCTGGCCTGACGGCTGCCTGATCCGCCCGCACCGACCGCCCACCACCGTGGCGGTCGGGTCGGGCGGTGACGGGGAGCCGGACAGTCCGGACCACACCCGAGAACAAAAGGGGATCACCTCATGCGCAACCTCGACGAATTCGCCGCCGCCCTCTCGCAGGTCACAGCCCAGGCGACCCGCGCCGCCACCACCAGCAGCCGGACCCGCAGGGTGATCGACGCCGCTGCCTCCGGCGGTGAGGACGCGGTCCGCCGCGCCGTGGCCGGCATGTCCACCGCCGACCTGAAGCGACTCAAGCGCCAGCTGGAGCGCTGACGGCCTGACGGCTGCCTGATCCGCCCGCGCCGGCCCACCCGTATCCCGGGCGGTCGGGTCGGGCGGTGACGGGGAGCCGGACAGCCCGGACCCAACGCCCCTGAAAGAGGCTCACATGCCCGAGACGACGATCACCCCCGCTGCCGTGTTCACCGAGGCCACGCTGCGCAAGGCGCAGGAGATCACGGCCGACTCCTACCTGCCGATGTGGATCGGCCCGTCCGGTGAGGAGTCCTCCGGCGACGCCGTGGCCCGCCACCTGGAGGCCACCGTCGCCCTGCTCGACAAGGACGGCTGGATCCGCGCCTACAACTACAGCAAGGACTGGTCGGCCGGCGCGGACCTCGTCGACGACGACTCCATGACGGTCAAGGCGATGGCCAGGCGCTGCTGCGGTACGTCCGCGACGAGAGCGGTACCGGCCCGCAGCGGACCCTGTCCACCGCACTGCGCCACGTCGGCGAGGACGGCGAGCACGGTGACACGGACACCGCCTGTGTGGCCGGCCACGTCCTGGACCGGCTGATCCAGGCCCACACCGGATCGGCTACCGCCCGCGCGACGCCGTGGTCGGAGCGGCAGCACCGCACCCACGCGGACATCACCGCCCTGCTGTCCGCGGGCGCCCGGTTCGCGCGGACCTACGGGCCCAGCCAGGGAGCGGCGGCTGCCTGACCCGACCCGCGCTGACCGCACCAGCACAACGGCCCTCCGAGTCCCCGGCATGACAGCTGCCGGGGCCTCGGAGGGCCTGGTGACGACCTTACCGACCCGATGCCGACCGCGGTGGCCTCTTGCACGGAGGCGCCGGAAGTAAGAGAGGACAACACCGTGGCCCCCAGGACCGCCACCCGCCGCAGGCGCCAGAACGTCGCGGCCGCGAAGCCCCGCGCCACCGGGCGCGCCAAGGCACCGGCGCCGGCCGTCGTTCCCGCGCAGGCCGCCGCCCTTGAGGACACCGTGCCGCTGGTGTTCGAGGAGGCCGACCCGGTCGTGGCCGACGCTGCGGACCGCGCCGCCGACCTTCGGGACCTGGCCGCCGACGATGTCGCGCGGATCCTCGCCGACGGCGAGGCGCGCGCCGCCGAGTTGCTGGACGGTGCGCGCACCGAGGCCGCCTCGATCACCGAGGCGGCCGCGACCGAGCAGTCCCGGATTCTGGCCGCCGCGCAGGCCGACGCGGACCGGGTCCGTACGGAGGCCGCGACTGCCGCAGCCGCCGACGCCGACGAGGTCCTGGCCGACGCCGACGCGAAGGCCAAGCAGCTGCTCGCCGACGCGCGCCGCCAGGCGGACGAGGTCGCCACCACGGCGGCCGCGCAGGCGGAGCAGATCCGCACTGAGGCCGCTCAGGCCGCCGCGAAGGCCCTCGCCGACGCGGAGCGCACCGCGAAGGAGACCCGCACCCGCGCCACCACCGATGCCGAACGGCTCCTTGAGCAGGCGCGGGGCGAGGCCGACCGGCTGCGCGAGAGCGCGGCCGCCCAGGCCGCGCAGGTGCGCATCGAGGCGGAGAAGGCGGCCGCCGAGCTGCGTGAGGACGCCTCCCGCGAGCGGCAGGCGTCCCGCGCGGATGCGGCTCGGACGCGGGCGCTCGCCAACGAGGACATCGACCGGCTGCGGGCGACGGCGGCCGAGGACGCCGAGCGGCTGACCCGCACGGCCCGCGAGGAAGCCGACCGCATCCTGGCCGCGGCCCGCACGAAGCGGGACGCGCAGCTCAAGGAAGCCGAGGAGGCCCTGGCGCAGGCCCGGGTGCGGGAAGCGGACGCGGAGGTCACGCTGAAGGCCGCCGACGACATGGTGGCCGAAGCCGCCGCCCGGATGAAGCGCGCCACCGACCGCACCGAGCGGGCCCTGGAGCGCAAGCGCCTCAAGCTCGAGGCCAAGGGGGAGCGCCGGGACGCGAAGGAGGCCCGCAAGGCCAAGGCCCGCGAGCTGCGGGCCGCGTCCCGCGCCGGGAAGCCGACCGTGACCGACCGCGTGAAGCAGTTCGTGAAGGTCAACGCGGAACGCCTGATGGTGATCGGTCCGATCACCGCCCCGATGGCCGTGGCGTGGACGGGCCAGGCCGGGTTCGCCGAGGACATCCTCGGCTGGGTCGTGCCGTTCACGATCCTGTTCGCCGCCGCCTGGGAGCTGTCGACGGCGTTCGTGGGCTGGATGTACCACCAGGCCCGCCAGAGCGGCGACGCCGGAACCCTCTACCGGGTCTCCACCTGGATCTTCGCTCTCGGGGCGGCGGTCATGAACTTCTGGCACGCCTCCGGGCAGGCCGTGGCCGGCAGCCGGGTCTGGGACGCGAAGAAGGAGATCTGGACGGAGCAGATCACCTACTGGCACTTCACCCCGAAGGCGGTGGCGTTCGCCGCCATGAGCATCGTGGGCATGGTGCTGTGGGAGCTGTACGCCTCGCTGATCCACCGCCGCAAGCTCCGCGAGGACGGCAAGGTCGCCAAGGCCCGCCCGTCCATCGGGGCGGTCCGCTGGATCCGCTACCCGGTCCACAGTTTCACCGCCTGGTCGCTGGCGATCACCGACCCGCGCCTGACCACGCTGGACCGGGCCTGGGCCGCAGCCGGGGCCGAGCTCGCGGACCGCAAGGCGGTCCGGACCGGTCGGGCCCTGCACCGGGTCGTCGTCCCCCGCGTCGGGGCCGACGACCACGGACCGGCCGCCATCCCCACCGTCCTCACCCTGACCCGCACGGACCGGACCGGACCGCTGGACAGCCCCGCTCCGGTCCGCCCGGTCCAGCACGGCGGATACGCGGTCCGCTCCGGTCCGGCCGATCGGAAGGCGGTCCACGGCCCGGTCCGGACCGCAGTAGCCACGGACCGAACCGGCGGACCGGCGCTCGCCCTGGAGGCCGGTCCGGGCGGACCGCACAACGCTGACCAGCTGACTGGCCCCGGTCCGGACCGTGGCCCTCGGACCGTGCCCGCCACCCAGAGCACGGCGGGCACGCGCAAGGTGACGGTCCGGACCTCCGACGTCACTCCCGGACCGCAGGAGCCGGACCGCACTGGACCGGCCGACCAGGAAGCCCCGGAAGGCGCCTTGGGCCCGGACCGGGCCGAGGACAGCGGTCCGGACCTCACGGTCATCACGCTCACGGACCTGGAGCGGACCGCGCTGGACCGGCTCCGGACCGAGAACAAGTCGCTGAACCGGGCCAACATCGCCAAGGCGGTCCGGGACGAGGGCGGCTCCATCGCCACGGACCGCGCCGGACAGATCGCCGTCGCGCTCAAGCAGCACACGGTCCGCTGACCGGACCGCCCGCACAACCGCCCTGCCGCCCATAGTCGCCACCGGACCGCGCTCGCCCACCGACCGCGGTCCGGTGGCGGCCACGGCCGGCAGGCCACTTCACCCGCCTCCGCGCCCAAGCACGGGTGCGACGGGCCAGGCAGCCCCCGAGTACAGCAGATCCGACCCCCGCGGAGGACCCGTGAGCACCGAAGACAACCCCCTCTTTGACGACCCGAACGCGGCGCTGCGCGAGATCGCGCAGAATCCCGCCGCCTACGCGCACTACCTCGCGGACTTCCACCGGGTCGCGCTGGACATGGCCGCCAAGCTGGAGGTCCTCCAGCGCGAGACCCGTGTGCACTGCCGCGGAACCCGCGTGGAGGGCGACAAACTGGGCCAGGCTTTCCTGCGCTCTTTCCCGGTGGAAAAGTCCCTGCATGACATCATCAAGCACCTCAAGGGCGTCACGTCCGGACTCGAAAAGAGCGCCCATAAGCGCCACGCCCACGACGAAAAGGTGAAGGAGGTCAAGAAGCAGCGAAAGGAAAAGGCGCAGTTCAAGGCGCGGAAGGACCATCCGCCGCTCCAGGCTGCCCCGGAAACCCCGGGGCAGCAGGGTGCGCAGAGCTCAAATATGGGCTATGGTGACCCCACGTCGATTTACAACCTGGACCGTAGGGAGTCGGCGTGAGTGTAGGTCGCCCGCTCACGAAAGCAGAGCGGAAGAAATTTAACCGTGCGGAATACGAGCGGAAAATCAAGCAAGAACTGGTCGCTCAGCACGGAGAAGACCTTGGTACCTTCTACGCCTGGCTTCGGATTGTGAATATCCGGGGCACGCAGGCTTATCGCGCAGGGAAAAAGGACTTCATCCGCGAGGTGACGCTCGCCCTGCACAACGTCTACATCCGTCACGGCGGCTAGCTCCCCGCGTCCCGCACGAAGGGCCGCTCCCGATCCCCGGGGGCGGCCCTTCGGCGATCCCAACGCGTGCCGCGCGTGCCGCGTGCCGCGCGTGCCGCGCACGCGCGTACGCGAGGCCGGTGCCGACTGTCAAGCCCAGGAGGAGGGGTCGCGTGTCCGACGACACCGACAGCAACGTGATCAACCTCCCCACCCGGGGCGGTGAATCCGGAGGAATGCCGGACGCCCCCGACGGAGGGGATCTTTTCTATTCGGAACCGTCTGACAGTGATTCCGGTGGCGACGGCTCCTCGTCCCTGACGGAAACGGCAACCGCTCCGCCTATTCGGGGTCCTATTTCCCCGGAAACCGCCTTGAGGGAAACAGGAATGCCTGCCGCCCCGGATTCCGGTGATGAAGAATACGAGGAGGGTGAATATGTTCAGCCTCGTTCTCTTGCCGACCGTCTCGGTGACTGGCTGGAATACCGGCTCGAGGTGGCGCGGGACCGGAACGCCGCCGAAGCGCCGTTCCGTGAGGCGGAAATAGCGCGCAAGGTCGCGCTCCTGGAAGCCCGTACCGCGCGGGAAACGGCGTTGATGGAGCAGAGCGCCAAACTCCACACCGCGATGATGAAAGCGAAGGGCGACAAGGCGGCGGCGCGCGGCAAGGCCGACGCCGACCGCTCGCGATCTTCCGGATCCGGGATGGGCGCCGACAAAGGGGGCCGCTCCAAGGCCGGCGGCGGGGGTGGGACATCGCGTGGCGGTGGCGGCAGCTCCGGCGGCTCGGGACGGGGCGGCACCGGCGGTGGCCGGGGCCCGGGGGCGAACGGGTCCGGTGGGATCGGGCGTGGGTCCGGGGGCGGCAACTCCCCGAAGGGCGCCGGTAAGGGCGCTGAGCGCGCTGCTGGCGGCCGTGGAGGCGGATCTAAGGCCAACGAGCCGTCCCCGGGCACCAAAGGCCGTCAGAACGGCTCTGGCGGCTCAGGCAGCGGACGTTCGGGTGGCTCGGGCAAGAACAGCTTGGGCGGCTCCGGATCCGGCAAGAGCGGTTCGAAGGGCGACGGCGGCACGAAGCAGCAGTCGCCGGCCGTCAGTCCGCGGGCCGAACGAGCCCGCGGGCGCCAGGAGCGCGCTGCCGCCCGCCAGGCGGCCCGGGACCAGCGGCGTAGCGCCGACCAGGCCGCCAACCTCGCCGACCGCAGCAAGGACCGCGACCAGGGCCGTGCCAACCGGCAGGCGGAGTGGGAGGAGCGGCGCCGGGCGAAGGCGGAGCGGAAGGCCGCGAGGAAGGCGAAGCGGGAGGCTGCCAAGGCAGCCGAGGACCGCACCACGCTGGGCGCGGCGGTGATGGAAGGCATCCAGGACCGCTGGGACAAGCGCCGCGCAGCCGGGAAGGACGAGCCCGAGAAGGGCAAGGGCGAGGAGTCCACGAGCGAGAAGGACTCCGAGGCCACCACCAAGAAGATGCCCAAGGACGGCCCTGAAACGGCCGCTGACGGCCCGAAGGACGGCGGCGCGGCCAAGGATCCCGGCGCCGACACGAAGGACGGTGAGGAGCCGTCTGGTGGAAGTGGGGGGAAAGAGCCGGAAGGCAAGGCAGGTAAGGCCGACTCCGGGGAGAGCGCGGGCCGGCCGTCAGGTAACGGTACGGCAGCCGGCCCGGCCTCTGATGGCCCTGCCGGAGAGTCCGATCCCGGATCACCCGGCGGCTTCGCCTGGGCGGAAGACGACGACGAGGCAGCGGAAGCCTGGTTCCAGGTCACTATGGCCGCGCTGCGCGCGTGGGCCAAAGAGAAAAGTGATCGCTGGCGTGCCCGGGGCGAGGACACCCCTCCGCCGGAGGGCCCCTCTGAGACGGTCCGGCCCGAGACCCTCGGGGTCACCGTCGACCGCCCCGACGGCCCGGACAAGCTCTGGAAGCGGGAACCGGCTGAGGAAGTCATTGAGGACGCGGTTGTTGTCGATGACCCGTCCGACCCGTTCGGCACCACCGTCTGGGCCCCGGCGAGTCTCCCCCGGGCCCCGGAGCCCCACACCCAGCGTCCCGGCACCACCCGACCTACTGCACAGGAGGACCCCGTGGCATCGACGGTCAGGAAGACCGGCTCGGCCCAGACCGGTCTCAGCGCGAAGCACCGCACCGACATCACCTTCGAGGAATACCTGATGGAGATCGTGAACATCGCGATCGCCGCCGGTACCGACAAGGACCGCGCCCAGGACCTGGCCGCCGCGCTCGGCAAAGTCGCCGACGCCCTGCGGGACATGGCGACCGACCTGGGCGGTGACCACAACATCGCCACCGAGGTCGTCGACCAGATCACCGACCTGGCCGACGCCGCGATGCGTATGAAGCAGCTCGCCGAACGGTGCGCCACCGAATGCGAAATCGCCTCGCAGGGCGCCCGGATCACCGCCATCTACGTCGGCCGGGTCTACGGCGAGGACATCCGAGCCATGGACGACGCGGGCCTGGCCCACGCCTCCGCCGCCGCCCACCACGACTAGCAGGAGAGAGAAAAGCACTGATGAGCAGCCTCACGCCCCGCACCAGCGGGGCTGCCGCCCCGACAGACGGCGACAACCGCTACAAGGCCGTCCAGGGCAAGCTCAAGAAGCTGAGCAAGTCCATGGACATGGCTGGCACCGAGCTGGAGGCGCTGCTGCGCGGCATGCGCACCAACGCCTATCGCGCCGAGAATCTGGCCGTGGCCATCGCCAACGCGGAACTGGACGTCAAGTTCATCGAGATGACCAACCAGGTGTCCGTTGCTCTGGGCGGCGCGGCCGCGGAGGTGCAGAAGCTGCAGCAGGCGGCCGAGGAGGTCTCCGGCATGGCGCACGCCGCGCGGCGCAGGCACGCGCGGCTGTACCAGGCCCTGGACGACATCCGCTCCAGCCGCCGCGAGCGCACCCCCAAGCCGGGCTTCTTCGCCCACTGACCCATCCACCACCCTGCCATCCCATTCGAGGGGCGGCCCCCGCCGGCACGGCGTGGGCCGCCCCTCGCGTATCTGCTGAGGAGCACCCCTGTGTCCGTGCCGCGCAGCGTCGCCCTGGAACGCACCGTGTACACCCTGGCCGCGCCGGTCCTCGCCGCGGTCCCGAACCTTTACCCCGACAGCCCCGTCAACACGGTCGTGCAGCTGGCGGGCGCCGCTGGCATCGGCGGCTGGGTCCTGGCCGCCAAGAGTGACAAGCCCGGCGCCGGACGCAAGATCCTGCGCTGGTCGCCGCTCGTGCTCGCGGCCGCCGTCGACGTCGCCGCGAAGAACACCGTGGGCTGGGGCCCCTGGTGCCTGGACGCCTGGCTCGCTGCCGGATGGGCGGCGGCGGGCTGGCTGGTGATGCCGTTCTCCCGGCACTCCCGCCGCCGTCACCGGCCCGCCCTCGCTGCCCCCGCCCCCGTGCCGCACCTGCAGCCCGCCCCGCCCGAGCCCGTCTTCTCCCCAGCTCAGCCCGACGACGGCGCCGACCATTTCACCCGGCAGGTCCGCCGGCTGTGGGAGACCCGCGGTATGCCCGGCCGCACCATCGTCGTCAAGGCCATCCCGCACGAGGGCATGCCCAACGACCTGTCCCTGCTGCTGCGCGCCTCCGAGGTCGGCCGGGCCATCTCCGGCCTGAAGGAGGACGACATCGCCGCTGCGTTCGGCGTGGACGTCACCGACGTGACCATCAGGGAGGTCCTGCGGCAGTACGGGCGCGAGGGCGGACCCGGCTGGAAAGAGGTCGACGTCACCCCCGACGCGAACGAGCGGCGCCGCAAGGCGCCCACCACCGACGAGTGGTGGGCCGACCGGATCGGCGCTGCGGGCGGGCCCGTGCCCGGCTCACAGTTCGTGAAGAAGGTCCGCGACGAGGGACGGAAGGTCACCCACTACATCGCCCAGGTCCCCGACGAGATGGGCGAGCCGCGCGTCAACCAGCACGCCCTGGCGGCCGTGCTGAAGACCAAGTACGACGAAGGCCGGCTGTTCGTCACCGTCGACGCCAACCAGATCCTGGTCTCCCTGTGGGACACCTCGCCGCTGGCGCAGGTCTTCCCCGCCACCAGGGAGTTGCTCACCCCCGACGCGGACGGCCGGTGGGTGACCGGCTACCTCGGCAACGGTCAGCCCGCTCGCAACCGCGTCTACACCGACCGCGGCGCCGCCCACGGTCTGTTCGTCGCCCCCTCCGGCGGCGGCAAGACCCAGCTGATGGGCCTGCACGTCGCGGCCGACGCCCTGTTCGGGGCCGTGGTCATGCTCGCCACCGAGTCCCCGGACGAGAAAACGGCCGCGCTGGGCCGGCACACCGCCCGCTACGGCGTTGGCCCGCTCTACATGGTCCGGCTCCTGCGGGTCCTGGTCGCGTTGATGGAGATCCGCGGCGAGATGCCGTGGGAGGACGGTGAGGTCCACGAGTGGGACGCGACCCGCCCGGGCTGCCCCTATCGGATGCTGTCCACCTACCTGGACGAGTTCCTCTCCGCCGCTCGCGACGACCTGTACGGCGCGGAGATCATGGACCTTGCCGAGATGGTGTCGGTCAAGGGCCGCAAGTACGGCGTCGGTCTGAAGGTGGCCGGCCAGTCCATCTACGTGCAGGACGGGTTCACGCAGCTGCTGTGCGAGAACCTCCGCGAAAACTGCATCCCCGTCGTGCTGAAGGTTGCGCCGAAGAAGGTCAGCGACATGTTCAAGGCCCTCGGCATCGCGCCCGAGAACACCCCCGACCCCCTCCCCCGCTCCTTCTCCCCTGAAGAGAAGGGCCGGATCGAACGGATCATGCGCGGCGAGCCCGAGCCGCCCTCCAACTCCAACACCGGTGGCGCGGGATGGATCGTCGAAGGCAAGCACCCTGAGGTCCTGCGCACCCTGTTCATGGACTTCAAGGGCGGCATCGATCGCTACTTCCCCGACACCGTCGCCACCCTCACCGACTACGAAATCGCGGAGTTGGAGAAGCGGGACCTGTGGTTCGACTGGACCGAGCCGCCCCGGCCCGGTGAGTTCGGCCCCGAACCCGGCGACGAGGACGGTGACCACGACGCGCCCAAGAAGGGCGGCGGCACACGCGGCGGCAGCAGGTCCGCCGCGCGCCGCGACGCGGTCACCACCCCCCGCCAGGCGCTGGAGGCCATCAAGAACCTCTCCGGCGTCTGACCCACCCGCGCCCCAGCCCCCCTCGCAGGGCCCGGCCGTATCCGGCCGGGTTCTGCCCACACCCGCAAAGGACACACCGCCCGTGGCCGTATCGATCTCCGCCGTCGTCCTGCTCGGCATCATCGTCGTCGTCCTCATCCGCGGCGGCACCGTACGCCCCGCACCCGCCCTGGCCTGCACCGGGTTCGGCTTCTTCCTCGCCTCCACCGGCGCCGCCCCCGTCATCACCAGCGCCATCAGCACGGTCACCGGCTGGATCGCCAGCCTCTGACCGCCCGGTCGCCGGCGTCGAAGGCCGCCATCCCCGCCCCCGCGCCCTTCGACGCCCACGGAGCCCCTGATGCCCCAGACCCACCCCGTCGTCAAGACCGCGACCAGCGCAGCGTCCGCGCCGTCGATGGAACTGTCCATCGAGGAACGCCTGGCGCTCATCAACACGGTGATGACCGCGCGCTTGGACGAAGCGGCTGTGGCCTACGAGGTCAACACCGCGCACATCCCCACCGAGCCGCTCGACCTGGCCGATGTCGTCACCGGCCCCGTCGACACCCGCCCGGCCCCGCTGCCCGAGCCGTACCCGACCCCGGTTGCGGCCCTTCTGCAGCGCGCCCACCACCGGCTGCTCACCGGCGGCTGGTGCTCCGGCGTCCTGGTCGACGAGGACGGCGCCCGCTGCATGCTCGGAGCCATCCGGGCCGAGGCCGGCGGCGACAGCGGCCTGGAAGCCAGCGCCGTCGCCGTACTGCTGGACGCGATCCGCCGCCGCTTCGGCGACAACGTGGACTCCGTGCCCTCCTTCAACGACGCGTTCGCCACCGGCCGCACCCCACTGCGCATGGTCGACCAAGCCGCCCACCTCGCCGACGCCCGCGGCCTCTAACCCCCGCTCCGGACCACCTGCCTCGCACCCGAACCCTCGCGGCCGGGTGCGGGCCAGGCCGCCCGGCCTCTTCACGCCCTCCTGCATGACCCGATCACCCGAGTTGACACCAAGGAGTCGCCCCGTGCAGTCCAACGACAACACCCGCCAGGACCGCCAGGAACTCGTCTACCTCCCCGTGCCCTTCCCGAAGGCGCCGCCCGAGGAGCCCCGGTTCGCCGCGCTGCGCGCCTGGTGGAAAGAGACCTGGGACGAGGGCGGCGTCCTGCACGAGATGTGGGACGACGTCCTCAGCGCCCCCCGGAGCGGCCTTCGGCACATGGCGCCCTGGCTGCGCGCCGTCCTGATGGTGGTCGGGGTGTCCTTCGTCGTGCTGATGGCCAAGGCCGCCGGCGAAGTCATCCTCCAGCAGCTGCACCAGCTGCTCACCGCCGTGCCCAGGGTGCAGGTCGGCGTCGACACCTCCAGTGGCGTGGCCGCCGTCGTCGACCAGCCGGTCCGCACCTACATCGCTCAGCACTCCGCTGGCCTCCCGGTCGCGGCCTCCACCGTCTACACGCTGTGGCTGCTCACCGGCATCACCGGCCTGGTCGTCGGCTGCCTCACCCGGCGCACTGGGGTGCGCGTGGCGTGGGCGGTGTGGGGTGCGTCCACGGTGTTCATGGTCTGGGTGGCCACCCCGGATACCAGCCGTCCTGTCGCGGCCGGACTCGTCGTCCTCGCTTGGACGCTGCTGTCCGCGTTCGCGCTGCGCGGCCTGACCCTGCGCCGCCGAGTCGTCGTCGGGCGTCCGGCCCAGGTCACCGTCCGGCCCGAAATCCACATTCCGGCCCCGGCTCAGCCCGCTGACGACCGCCCGCACAGCGGCTGCCCCTTCCGGGACTGACTCCGGTCGCCCCGCCTGGCTCTGGCCCACCCCGTCCCGGGTGCGCGAGAGCCGGACAGGCCGACCGGCCGCCAGCACCACCCCGACGACGACGAAGGAGGCCTCGTGGCCGCGAACGTCCACTACGTCAGCGACACCAACCCCACGCATGTCACGCACGCCGAGTGGTACCGGATCTCGCTGACCGGGGTCCTGACCCCGCAGCACGAGAACTTCGAAGCGATGCAGTCGCTCTTCCCGCCCCAGCACCGCCGCCCGGAGGGGTACGGGCTCGCGTTCCTGGAGAGCGAGGAGCACTCCCGCCTGTACGTCGGCTCGATCGAGCAGATCACCACCTACAACAGCGACCCGTCCTCGCGCCTCGACGTCTCGCAGGGACAGACCTACGACCACTGGCCGAACACCGACGGATGGGACGTGTTCATCCCGGACACCACGTGGAACCCCGACGGGCGCGGCGTCGTGACCAGCTTTGAGCACCCCGAGGGTGGCGTGGTCCTCGTCTACGAGTTCCACGGCTCCTGGCTCCCCGGCAGGCCCGAGAAGAAACTCGTCACGTTCCACTGCACGCACTGCCACACGGACACCTTCCACGACTCGGGGAAGGTCCAGGAAAACCGCGGCCCGCACGACCGCCGGTGGGCCGCGCGGCTGGCCAGGCAGCACATCCGCAGCGCCAAGCGGCACGGCGTCGGCGGCACCAGCAGCGAGTGCCGCAAGGCCGACCCGGACCTGATGCGCATCGTCACACAGGTCGCGAACGAGGCGTGCGGGAGGAACAGCCCGGTCCCTTCGTATGAGTCGATGTGCGCCACCAGCGGGCCGTGCGCCACGGTCCGCGAGCTCAAGGCGCTCCAGGCGGCACGCACCTGACCTGGCGGCCGACCTCACCCCCCCGGCCGCTCTGCCTGACTCCCGCCCCCAGGGCTGGGACTTGGACAGCTGGCCGGCCGCTCTGCACGCGCCCGCTGGCGAACACCGCCAGCGGGCGCGGCGCTTGCCGCCCACCGACACGTGAATCGAGGAGAACCAGCTCGTGCTCATCCCCCGCCCGCGCCGCCGGATCGGCCGGCCCCGCCCGCAGCGCCCCGGGCCCCGCTACCCGCACCGTCCCACCCGGCTCCCCGGCACTTGGAGCAGGTGATGGCCGACCAGGACCTGGTCGACGTCGACCCGTACGACTCCGGCGACGGCTCCTTACCGGTCTTCCGGTGGAAGCAGGCCGGGCACGCCCTCGCGACCCGCCGCCAGCTGCGGGAGATGGGCCTGCGTCCCGGCGGCCAGGAGCCCGTCGCCCGGATCGAATGCCGCGGCGGCCGCCGCTTCGCGTGGCTGTACCGGATCGACCAGGCGAAGCCGAAGCTCCCGATGACCCTCGCGAAGGAAGCCGCGCTCGACAAGGCCATGGCCAAGCGCCAGACGTGCCCCGCCTGCGGCCGGCGCTACTTCCACTGCCTCCCACTGAAGACCTTGGGGTCCTGCCTGGAGTGCTACGACGGCACGCCAGCCGACCCAGCTTCCTACATCGCGCCCCCGCCCACGCACCTGCTGGCCGCCTGATCCGAGAGGACCACCGCCCATGAGCACCACTGTCCGCGCATCCGCCTTCACCGAGCCCGAGCGGCCCAAGAACCTCCAGATCCGGTTCGTCACGATCGGCGGATCGTTCGTCGACGTCATCGGCCTCGGTGAGCACTTCAAGAACCGTTGGAAGCGCCACGGCTGCAAGGCCACCTCGCAGTTCCCGGAGGAGGGCTACCTGTTCAGCATCCGCGAGAAGGCCAACAACCACGCCGCCGTCTGCCGCGCAATCCCGCTGACGTGACCACCCGCCACCTGCGCGCCGCTCTGATGCTCGCCGCCGCCGTCCCGCTCGCCGCGGCGAGGGCCGCCGCCATGCTCAAGGCCGGTCACTGGCGGCTGTACGCCGACCGGCACCGCATCGAGCTGATGCCCCGGCCCCGCCGCTCCTGCCCCGACTGCCGAGGCGCGGGCGGTTGGTGGGGCGGCGGCGCGAACCCGGAGATGGAAGCGTGCGGCTGTTGGGCCGGCCGTCGCACGCTGCGCATCACGCTCCTGCCCGAGCGCTCCACTGACCCCTGGCCGGACGAACCCCCATTCTGAACCCACCCCGCCCGCCTACCGATCTGGCGGCTGCCTGATCCACCCGCCCCGGCCGCTGCCGGGCCGGGTGGTGAAGGGGAGCCGGACAGCCCGGCCGGAAGGGACCTTGAGCCGATGACACCCTTCGGCACCAACCCGATCACCCCCCAGACCCCGTGTGACCCGGACAAGAATTTGAACGCGGCCTGCGCCGATCTCGAAGCGGCGATCGGCCGCGCCGACACTAAGGCGGCGCTGCTCTTAGCCTTCGACGGTGCGGTCCTAGCCGGTCTCGCCGGTCTCGCCGATAAGGACCTGCCGCTGGCCGCCCAGGTGGCCGGCGGTGCCGCCGGCCTCGCGCTCGCGGCCGCCGCCGTGCTGCTGCTCCTGGTCGTACGCCCCGACCTCGGCGGCCGACGACGCACCGTCCGGGAGGGTTTCCCCCTCTGGGCGCAGCTGACCGATGAAGCACTGCTCGCCGCAATGAGCGAGGACACCCGCCTCACCCGCGTCAGGGCGCTATCCGGCCTCGCGGTCACCAAATTCGAGCGCCTGGCCCGCGCGGTCGACTGCCTCCTCGCCGCCCTCGCCCTCCTCCTGACCGCCGCCGCCCTCGCGGTTGCCGGATGAGTAGCTGGCCGTACGCGCTCGTCCTGTTCCGCATCACCGTGGCCGCCACCGCCACCCGGCACGCCCAGCCCACCACCACCGACAAGGAGTAGCCCTGTGGCCCTCACCCTCTTCTCCCGCCGCCCCGCCCCCGCCCCCGCCCCCGCGCCCGTCGAGCCCGAGCCGTGGTTCGAGACCGGGGAGACCTGGACGCCGGAAGGTGTCACCGTCGTCGAGCGGTACTGGACCCAGGTGCACGCGGTCGTCCTCGTCTACACCGCCGCGCAGGGCTACCGGCACACCGTCGCCTGCCTCGGCTGCCACTTCCGCACGTCGGCCAACCGCCGTGCCGGCTACGACTGGCTCCAGCTTGAGGACGCGGCGGCGGCTGCCAACGAGCACGCCTCCAGCTGCCGCGCGGTCCCCCGCGACATCCCGGCCCGCCCCGACGACGACACCGTCCGCGAGCAGCTGCGGACCTGGGTGACCGCCTTCCGCAACCGGGGGGCGGACGAGCAGATCCACCTCGAGTCGCTGGACCTGCTCCGCCTCACCATTCAGCGCACCAACGACTGGATCGAGGCCACGCTCCAGCAACTAGCGGTTGATCAGCCGGAAATCCTGCGCACCCAGACCAGTGAGCACAGCGACCGCGTCAGCTACTACGCACGCCGCCTTCCGCAGGGCTGACCGACGCTCTCCGTGCGCCCCTGGCCGACCTTCCCCGGCGGCCGGGGCCGTGCGGTGTCCGCCCGGTCACCAGGACCAGGCGATGGGCCCTCCCCCGGAGGTCACTGTGCCCTTCACCCGCCGCTCCCTGATCGATGCCACCGCCGCGCGCCTCGGTTGGCGCCGCGCCTACGACACCACCACCGAGGTCGACGCGCTGCTCACCGAGCAGTCCGAGACCGCCTACCGCGGGGCCGCCGACCACGCAGCCCTGGCCACCGCGAAGCACACCACCGCCTTGGCGCTGCAGCCCGGTGTCCTCGACGTCCGAGGCCGCCTCCTTGCCGATGTCCTCTACCTGGAGGGTGTTCTGGCCGGCGCCCGCACCCGCGGCCTGGCCCCCGAGCTCATCCAGCGTCTGGAGGACGCCGTCGCCCACGGACACGAGCTGACCGTGCTGCTCGCCGACACCGTCCGTGCCACCGCCACCGCGCGGACCGAGCCCGGTCGGCCGTGAGGCGCACGCCGGGCTCCGTCCACGTGAGGACTGCCAGGGGTGCTCCGTCCCACCCCCGACCGCGGGCACTGCTCCCAGGCTGCCCGCGCCCCTTCACCGAGGAGAAGTCGTATGACCCAGCTGATTTACCCGCCGATGCCGGAGCGCAGCCTGGTGGTCCTCATCGGACCGGCCGGCGCCGGGAAGTCCACGCTCGCCGCCACCTGGCCCGCCTCGCAGGTCCTGTCCCTGGACGCGCTGCGCGAGACGGTCAGCAACGACGCGGGCGACCAGGCGGCCACCGCCGATGCGGTCGCCGCCCTGCACCTGCTCCTGGAAGCGAGGATGCGGCGGCGCCTGTTCACGGTGGTCGACGCCACCAACGTGAGCCGGTCCGCCCGGGAGCCGCTGGTCGCCGCCGCCCTGCGGCACGGCATGCTGCCCATCGCCGTCCTGGTGACCACCCCCGGCAGCGTCTGCATCGAGCGGCAGGGCCCGCGGCCGGCCAACCGCACCGTGCCGGAGGCCACGGTCCTCCAGCAGCGCCAGGACATGATCGACTCCCACCGCACCCTCAAGGCCGAGGGCTTCGCGGAGGTCGTCTTCTCCGACGACCTCGGCCAGCTGCTCCCCTTCCTGGAGCGCCTGAGCACGGCCCGGCAGGCCGACCTCGGCCTGGACGGCGGTGACGGCCTCGGTGGCCTGCTCCTCGTGCGCCGCGTCTTCGGCCCCGAAATCCTGCCGCTGTGGCAGTGGAAGTCCGGCTCGACCCTCGCCGGCGGTGACCCCGTCGCGGAGATCCGCCTCGGTCGGCAGCACCTCACCCTCGCCCTGCGCACCGACGTCGACGGCGAAGGCGACTACGGATTCGACGTCCTGGTGCCGTGCCCGCACGACGACGAATGCACTGCCCCGGCCTGGGCGCCCGTCTACAACATCACCTGGCTGTACCGGGCACTGAACGGCGGCCTGGACCAGGACGAGGACATCACCTGCACCGTCCACGGCGGCACCGACGACATCGACCAGGAGGCCGCCGACCACGACCTGGACGACACATACACGGAGTACGGCCTGCAGGCGCAGCACGCCGAGGCGGTCCGCGGATGAGCCGGGCCGCCGACGACCCGCACCCGCACCCGCTCACCCCGGCCGACCTCCCGGCCGGGGACGACTGGTGGCACGGCTGCCCCACCTGCCACCTCCCGATCCAGGGCGGCGCCGCCGGCCTCGCGGCACACCGCAGCACCGTCCACACCCGCTCCGGCGACCGGCGCATCCCCATCACCATCCGGCTCGATTTCGACTTCTGATCCGACCGGCACACCGAAGGAGACCTGCTCATGCCCATGTCCGCCGCCGCGGAGGCGTACTACGCCGCCCACAGGCAGTCCCTGCGCGAGCACGGCGCGATGAACGCCGCCCGCATCTGGCCGCGCCAGGCTCTGCAGTACACAACAGTCAACGGCGCCCACTTCCTGCCGTTCCCGTCCCGGGTGCCCGCCCGGTCCGTGGCCCCGGCCGTCCGCTCCGCCCTAAAGAAGCACACCGTGCACGAGTACGACATCACCGCCCGCAACGGCTCCCCGCTGCACATCGTCTACATCCGCTACGCCCCCGGCACCTGGTCCGGCGGCGAGGACGTCATCGACGTGTACGAGGTCCCTGCCCAGGAGCTGTCCTTGCCGTAGTGGGTGATAGTCCTCCGTGCCGCCCCGGACCCGCCGACCCTGGGCCGGGGGCGGTCGCGGTGGTCCCTCATCACCGAGCAGCGAGAGGAGCTGGACGTCATGCACCTGCGGATCTACGAGGTCGACGTCCCCATACACGACAGCACCAACCTCGACCAGCACGGTTGTGACTGAGCGCTTCAGTTGGCCAGTGAGCGTTGGAGTTGGCCGATTTGAGTGCTCCGCGTCGAGGTCCTGACTGAGGCGGTCGTGCAGGCGCCGGGCAGAGGCCTGAGCTGTCACCTTGGGTGCCCACTTACATGGGGAACGACAGGAGGCGTACTTCTCCGGTCGGCCAGTCGGCACCATCTCGCAAGGGCATCCACATGGTCCGCAGCGGCATGACCACCGGCCCTTCAGGCTGCTCGACGTGGACGTCCTGCTTTAGCGCTCGCCAGCCGAGCCGTTGGTACAAGGGGACGAGCGGCGGTCGGCAGAAGAGAAGCCCGTATTGCGGCCCCATCGTCCGTGCGTGGTCCAGAGCTGCCGTCACGACGAGTCGCGCGAGTCCTTGTCCTCGGAGATCGGGCGCGACGGCGACCCCGCCGACACCTACTGCCTCCGTACCGGCTCCCCCGATCGACAAGGGGAGTCTTAGTAGGCCCGCGTGGGCTACGAGGCGACCCTTCAGCCTGATGCCGAAATGATCTTCCTTGGGCAACCATGTCAAGCCGCTGTCCGCGACGCCGAAGGGATCGGCGCCGGCGCCGAGGATTTCATCCTGCTCGGCCTTCGTGTATCGCCTCAGCCGTTCGGTGGTTAGTCCTGCAGTAGACAGATGATCATTCATCCCAGAATGATCGCGCTGGTTTGTGGTCAAGTACTCAACTGGCCAAGTGAAGCGCTCAGTCACAACGGTGTGCACGTCTTCACCGGCGTCGCCGACTCCCCCGCCGAGGCCCTGCGCCGCGCGCATGAGGTGTATGCCACAGCGCTCGCCGCCCGGTCGGCCGGACGCGAAATCCCCGGCAAACAGCCGGACCAGTGGGGAGCGCGCGGGCTGCGGCCCGTCTGGGAGCTGGAATGGCCGGCCGCGACGGCCGGCCTCTGAACTACCCCGTCAGCTGGACCAGCGACTGCGACGTCGCGCTGTAGCTACGCCCCGGGACAGGCGCACGGCGGACAACCAAGCCGCCTGCCCCGGGCCACCCACCCCGTACGAGACGAGAGGGAGATCCTCAGTATGGACTGCGTCCTGCGCGTCCGGGCCCGAACCGGGCAACGCACACTCGCACCGACCGCCGTCGCCGGGCCCTTCACCGGCCGGGCCGAACAGGCGGTCGCGCTGCACAAGCAGCCCGTTGCCGCCCGGGCCGGACGGCCGGGCCCGACGGTGCGGGGGCGAGCCGTATGACCGCCACCTTGCCCGAGGGCGACTGGATCCGTGGCATCACCGTCCAGCAGCCGTATGCCACTTGCATCCTCACCGGCGCCAAGAGCATCGAGAACCGCCCCAAGCCCTGGAGCTGGCGGGGCTGGATGCTCTTGCACGCGGGCCAGCGCACCGACGCGGCCGCCCTGCACCTGCCGCTGGTCGCCCACACGATCCGCGGCCGGGAGCTGACCACCGGGGCCGTCCTCGGCATCGCGCGCCTGACGGACTGCCACCAGGACCCCGAAGGCCCCCCGCCCTGTACGCGGTGGGCGCACCCGGGTGCCTGGCACCTGGTCCTCACCGACGTTCAGGAGCTGCCGCTGCCGGTCCCCGCCACCGGGCAGCTCGGCCCGTGGAAGCCGACCCCGGAGTTGCTGCGGCGGGTGTTTGAGCAGCTGCCCGATTTCCGGCCGTGACCAGCCGCGGCCGCAGAAAGCCGCTGTGGGAGCCGGGTCTGATTCCGGCTCCCGGCGCACTTCTCTAATGGCGCAACAGCCAGCACTTTGACGGCTGGCAGGACCGCCCCTGCGTGCTGTGCGACCAGCCCACGCCGATGCGCTCCCACTACGGAGAGCCAGTCCACAAGGCGTGCGCGGAGAACTGGATCGCCGCGAACCCTATCGAGGCCCGCCACGGCCGGTTCGCCTCCGACCTCCAGCCCAAACGCCGGCACCACGACGACGACCACGCCTGACCCCCTCCGCCTGGAGGTCCTTTATGAGCAGCACCACGCGCGACGTCGACCACACCCTCGCCTACCCCGAGCCGCCCGCCTCGCCGCTGTGGCACCGCCACGGCGCGAAGGCCCGCCCGCTCACACCCGCCCAGCAGCGGCGCAATCGCGAGCTGCTGGACATCGCCCAGCGCAAGCCCGCACGAGGGCGTAGGAGGGCCAGCTCGTGTTCACCGACATGAAAGAGGCTCTCGCGGCCCAGGACCTCAAGCTCACTCCGCTTGGCAGCGACCAGTACAGCGCCGCCTCCGTGGTGGTCGCCCGGCACGCCCGTGACAAGGACGACCTTGCCGACCTGCTGGGCGCGCTCGGCCTGCCTTGCGGCGAGGACGACCTGGTGCCCCTTCTCCCCCACCTCGCCACCCCCGCCACCCCGACGACTGGAGTCCCGATGCCCGTCGACGCCGTCACCGCCACCGCCACCGCCGTTTCCATGCTGAATAACGCCGGCAGCCCCGAGCACGTCCGCGAGACCGTCAGCCTGTCGGACGCCGAACTCGCCGACGCCCTCCAGCACACCGATCTGCCCGCCCAGGCCGCTGCGCCCGACGGCACGATGGACGCCGAAAGGATCGAGGCCCTGCTCGCGTGGGCGGAGGGCCACCCGGCCGCCTCCATCCGCAACCGGGCCGCCCACGTCCGCAGCGACCTCACCGAGCTGAGCGAACGCCGTACCGCCGACGCCGCGCAGCGCGCGGCGGAGGAGCGGGTCGCCAAGGCCAGGGCCGAACTGGAGGCCGCGCAGGCACACCTGCGCCAGGTGAAGTCCGGCGGTCGCGCCGCCACCGAGGACCATCCCTCCGCCACCGTGTCCGCCGCCCCGAAGGCAGACGGCAAACGCAGCAAGGAGAACCTGGCCGCGATCCGGACCTGGGCGCGGGCGCACGGCTACCAGGTCGCCGACCGGGGCACGCCGTCCAAGACGGTCCTGGACGCGTACGACGCTGTCTTCGGCCCCAACGGCCGGGCGGAGGCGAGCTGATGGGCACCAAGCACTGCACCGTCGACGGCTGGGTCGACGCGATACCCGCGCCCGGCCCGCGCATGGGGACCGCCACCTTCGACCTGATCGTCCGCCCCGCCGACATCGATGCCGTCGCCGACGACGCCCCCGACACCGTCATCACCTGCACCAGCGGAGATCCCCGGATCACCCATGAGCTGCTGACGGGCATACAGCCCGGCGACCTGCTGCGCGTCACCGGCATCCTGGCCCTGCCCCAGACGCCCGGCGAGCCCGCCCGGCTGACCGTCGACGCCCTGGAGGTCCTGGACACCGGACTCATCCCGGTCCTGAAGGAGACGGTGCTCGACAGGTACGGCGACTACGTCGTCATCTTCGACGCCGACACCGACGCCGTGCCCGTCTTCACCACGCACGGGACATGGGTCGGCCTGGCGGACAACCCGGACGCCATCGCCACCCTCATCGACATCCATGAGCGTGTGAACGGCGGTGATACCTGATGGCCACCACCGCACAGACCCGAGCCGTCCTGGAGCGGTTCCCCGCCGGAGGCCCCCGCGGGTCCTGGCCGGCCGAAGAGTACGCCGCCGCCCAGCGGACCCAGGGCATCGAGGCCCAGGTCGTGATGGACCTGCCCAGCGACCAGTTCCTCGTGGTCGCCGACACCCCCACCCAGTAACCCCCATCGAGCACCGCCCCGCCCTTCCCGGCCGGGGCGGTGCTCGACCCCTTCGGACGAGGCCTGGAGGCCCCCATGACGTACGACGTGTTCATCGACTCCTTCGGCGCCCGCTGGCAGGACCCGCCGCCCCCGCGCTACCGCGCCGCCGTCCTCGGCATCAACCTCACCAACCAACTGCTGAACCCACCGGACGACCCCGCCCTCGCCGACATCGTCGCCCAACAGACCGGACGGGACGCTGGCGTACGCGACTACGTCCTGAGCACCCCCGGCGCGGCACGCATCATCAACGACGCCGTGCACGAACTCACCGCGCTGCGCGCCGCCGCGCACGGCCGCCCCGTCCAGCTCCTGGTGAACTGCTGGTACGGAAGGCACAGGGCACCCGCCATCGCCGACGCCATCGGCCAGCGGATGCGGGAGGCCGGCGCCCGCGTGCAGGTCAACCACCACCACATCGACCGGCCCCCGGTCCCCCGCAAGCACCCGCGCCCCGACTGCCCGTTCTGCCGGATCATCCACAACGGCGCCCCGGCGCAGATCGTCCGCGAGTGGGCCGACGCCCTCGCGATCGTGCCCCGCAGCGGCGGCTGCACCGAAGGCCACCTCCTGGTCCTCCCCCGCGGCCACGTCACCGACTTCACGACCGACCCAGTCGTCTCCGCCACCGTCCAGATGCGCGCCGCAGAACTCGCCCAGGACCTCAGCGGCCAGTGGAACTACCTCACCAGCTGCGGGTCCGACGCCACCCAAACCGTCTTCCACCTCCACGGCCACCTCGTCCCGCGCCGCGCCGGCGACAACCTCGCCCTCCCCGAGACCCGCCCCACCCGTGAACAGGAGCCCACCCGATGAAGCGCCCCTCCATCTTCCGCCGCTGCGGCCACGCACCCGGCGCCCTCAGCCCCGAGGACCAGGCCGTCGTCGACCAGTTCCGCGCGATGCTCACCGCCCTGCGCAACCCGCAGCCCTGGACGCCCGGCCACGCAGGGGACATCGCCGTACGCGTCGGCCCGTGCATCGAGCGCGCGCACCCGGCCCGGCGACGACCACCACCCTGAGATGATCGCCGTCGCCCTGGTCTACCCCGACGCCCCGCATGCCGCGGCCTACCTCCACGGCCGCCAGCTCGGCTACACCGACCGCGGCTGGCTGCGCTGCCAGACCACCACGATCCTCGGCGTCTGGCAGCCCGGCTACGCAATGCTCACCCACGCCGCCGCCGGCCTGCCCCTGCCCGACAACCTCGGCATGGAACCCGCGCACTACGCCCTCCACATCGAGGCCCGCCGGCGCGACAACAGCCGCGACGGCTTCACCCTGCTGCGCCTCGGCCCCTATACCCAGACCCGGCACGCCCAGCAGGACTACAACCGGCTCACCGCCGCGCTGGACGGGCGGGAGGCCACCCTCGTGCCCGGACACCGCGTCTCCATGCGGTACGCGCCGTTCGACATCCGCGACCACCAGCGGTTCGCCCACCCGTACGAGGCCGACGTCGTGGCACTCCTGTACGCCGCATTCGCGGGGATGAGCGTGTGACCCTGGCCGTGCACGAGAGCGAGACAGCGAGGGAGACGACGGCGTCGGGACAGGCCGGGCGCCGACGCCTGTCGCCTGTGGACGCGTTCTGACCGGCGGCGGCGAACTCTGCCGCGAGCTGGCCCACTCACTGCGGACCGGAGCGCGTCGTCCAGTGCCTATTACGCCGTAATAGGGACTCCGCGCTTGGTCATCAGCCCCTTTATCCGCGTGCACGTCAACTGGCCTGCCGACACCATCGATCCCTTCCAGCCTTTAGCGGTGCTGGTGCTGGATACCAGGACGCTGACAGGTACCTGGCTGTGGGCGGGGTGCCGCGCGATGGCTGATGGCGGGGCCTCGGAGACGGGTCGTCCGGTCACCGCCCTTGATGCTGCACCCCGTCCTGCCGTTTTCCGGCCTCCCGCTTCGGGGACGCGGCGCAGCGCATTGCTGTGAGGTCAAGAAAGACGTCCTGGAGACCGCTCCTGATTGACGTGACGTACATGAGGAGCGGTCTCCAGGACGTCATGTGGCGCGGCGGAGCGGGATGACGACGTTCTCGCCCATGCGCTTGGGGTCGAGCCGGTAGTACCTGATGTGACCGATCTTTTCGGTCTCCTCCAACCAGCCGGCTTCGATGACCTGCTTGCGTGTGCGGGAGAAGACGGGTGCGGCCATCCCGACCAGCTTGGCGAGGTTGGCGGCCGTCTCGAGCACGGCACCGGACCGATCGGTGGGGTGCAAGGCGTACAGCATGACGACGAGCCGCTGGTTGGCGGTCATGCCGACTGTCTTCTCAAGCAGTTCGAGGTTCTTCTGCTTGTCATCGCTGCTGATCACTGGGCCTCCCACCGCGCAGGGATGTTCTCATCGAATCCGGGGATGTCCGGCGGGTTGCACGTCTTCACAGCTTCACGCTGCTCAAGCCCCGTTCCATGAAACGCGATGTAGGGGCTGATCCGGTAGAAGTTGTAGTTACCGACGCGCCCCCGGACGATCAGGATGCGGTGTTTCGCCAGTTTCCTGTTGATCTTGCCAACCGCATCAGTGGACATCCCCACACGCTTGGCGATATCCGCGCCGGTCGCTCGTAGCGGCTCCATGCCCTCCGGCGACACTCCGATCCACCACAGCACGAGGAACTTCTGGCTGGGCGTGAACGCCTTGGATTCGGTGATCGCCTCGACACGCGCCTTGTCGACCTGTGTGTGCCTGCCGGAGAAGGCATACGGCGCATAGGGAATCGGCTCGCCTGTGTCGGCGTCGACCAGCCTGCGTACTGCTCCCAACGAGCCCTCCGAGCAAGGGGGTAACTACCGGTTCATGAAGGACGGCGGCGAGGCCGACCAGATGAACTTAACGTACATGAGCAGGAAGTCAATCAGCTCCGCCTGTCAGCCGTGTCGCTTGCCTTCCCGCTCAGATCCTCCCGGTACGCGCCTCTTCCTCACCTCTCACTCATGTACGTCACGTCAATCTGCCACGGCCTCAGGATCTGGATACCGGTTCCTGCAACCGTGGTGGCAGGTCCTGCAAGCGTTGTGGCAGTCGCGAGAACCGTGGTCCGATGTTCCTCCGACCGTGTCACAGTCCGCAGGATCTCGGCACACGGTTCCCCCAGTCGCTCTCCACGGTCCGGGGAACTGCCTCCCAGTTTCGACGGTCGTGGTCGGGACAGGTATTTGCGCAGGTCAGAGGCGCTATGAGGGGTGGGCTCTCTTCTTTTACAAGCAGCCCGCCGTCTCGTCATCCCAGGCACCAGCCGTCATCTCGGACCCGCACTGTTACCCAGCTCTCCCCTCCTGCCGCCCAGCCTTGACTCCGGCCACGAACGACAACCCGAGCCTGGCCGCGCGTGGCAGCCAACACGGTCGGCGCCACGACGAAATCGGAACTGTCAAGGTCGCCAGGTCCTAGGGCCTTGACTGACCGACGCTTTCTCTTCAACCCGGCCCTGTGGCCCCTCCCGCCCGTCCGACCCGCACCGGCGAAAGTCCGCCACGGCGATGCGGCACGCCGACGGATCAGGCGCGCGTATGTTGCAGCAACCCCATCCCGGTCTCAGCCACGCCTTCCTGCTTGACATGCCCCGGCGGACCTGTTCGCCGCCTATGGTCAACAACCACCTCGTCGGCGCACCGCAAGCCCGCCAGGGCTGAGGAGCGACCGACCCTGGGCGCCCGGGTAGGAGAGCGCAGAAGTTGAGTGTGTGCGGCCAGCCTCTGTTTGGCGAGCGCGGTACGAGAGTTGCAGAGGAATCCCCTACTGACAGCGTTCACTGCCTGACCGGGCCTGACAAAGGGAACGTGCACCAACATGCCGGTGACGCTCCGCATGCGACCAGGACATCCCGGTCCGCGCTGCGATGTGCGAGGCCGACTAGCCCCCCGTTCCGGAGGGGGGGCATGACGATGCCCTCACCAGGAGAGTCCTGTGGATCGGCTGAGCGTGGGGCCGACCCCACTTCAAGGACTGCGGCCTACGTCTACCGCTTTGCCATGCAGCAGCACGCACCTATTACGCCGTAATAGGGCGGAAGGGGTGGCGGTGGCCTGGGGTGACGTCATGAATGGTTAACTAACGTGGCGATGCACTGAATGATCTTGAACGTTAGTAAGGTGTCGCCATGACCTTGCCAGCCACCTCCAGCGACCGTGAAAAGGTCGTATCCAAGCTGCCGGAAGGCCTCCGGCACACCCTGAAAATCAGAGCCGCCCAGTACGGCGTCGAGATGCAGGCCGCCGTCGAGCAGGGCATCCGGGACTGGTGCAGCCTCGCTTCCGCCACCGCGACCGTCGACACTTCGGGCGCCGAGTCGTTCTCCACTTTCCTTCCGCTCGGGCAGTGGGAGGAGTTCCGCGAGATTGCTGCGGACCGCCGTGTATCACTCATTCAGGGACTGGCCCAGTCTGTCCAGCTGTGGCTCGACGCCAACCCCACACCTGACGTCAAGCGTCCGGAGATCACCCGCCGCATCATCGTCTGCAACCAGAAGGGCGGCGTCGGCAAGACGGCGATCACTGCCGGCCTGGGCGAAGCCCTCGCCGAGGACACCAACAAGCTGCATGCCGTCCGCGTCGCAAAGGCACTGGCCAAGGCCCTGCGTGCGAGCGAAGCCCACTCCAGCGAGGAACCGGCCAACGACGATCCGCTGGAAGTCGAGAACCTGCCCGGCCTCGGACTCCGCGTCCTCTTGGTCGACTTCGACCCGCAGTGTCACCTCACCAACCAACTCGGCGCGGCTCCCCTGCCCATGAACGGTGACAGCCTCACCAACCACATGGCAGGCGACCCCAAGGGAGACCTCCGCGACCTCATCGTCGCCATCGAGGAAGAAACCTTCGGAGGACGGCTCCACCTCCTGCCGGCCTGCAATGACGCCTTCCTGCTCGACGTCCGCCTGTCCGCCGTACGAGCCAGAGAAGCAGCCCTAGAGCGCGCACTCGCCCCGCTCGAGGCCGATTACGACGTTATCCTCGTCGACTGCCCGCCCAGCCTCGGCCTGAGCATGGACGCCGCCGCCTACTACGGCCGCCGCCGCGACGGCGAGAAGCCCGGACAGTCGGGCGCCCTCATCGTCGTCCAGGCCGAGGACAGCTCCGCCGACGCCTACGATCTGCTCACCACGCAGATTGACGACCTGCGTAACGACCTCCAGGTCGACATCGACTACCTCGGCATCGTCGTCAACCTCTACGACTCCCGCCGCGGCTACATCGCCACCTCCTCGCTCCAAGGGTGGGTCGACATAAAGGATCCACGGGTCGTCGGACTGATCGGCGACCTCAAAGAACAGAAAGAAGCAGTCCGTATGAAGCGGCCCCTGCTGGCCTACGCACCCAAGTCACAGCAGGCAATCGGCATGCGCGCACTGGCCCGGGAGATCGCATGAGCAAGGCCGACCAGCTGGGAGCCGGCCGCTTCGGCGGGGGAGTGCGTCCCGTCAGCGCACGCCGCCAGGCTGTCGCCGCCGCCACCGGCGTGCCCACCGACGCAGTGCCCCCACCCACCGAACTCGCCCCCCACCGCATCAGCCTCAACCCCGACAACCCCCGCTCCAGCCTCGGCAATCTCACCGATCTCGCAGGCAGCCTCAGGACCCACGGCCAGAAACAGGCCATCACGGTCATGAACCGTGACGCCTACATCAAGGCCAACCCCGAGCGCGAAGCCGACCTCGAACCCGACACCACCCACGTCGTCATCGACGGCAGCAGCCGCCTCGCCGCAGCCCGCGAAGCCCAGCTCCCCACCGTTAAGGTCATGGTCAGCGACGACCAGGGCACCAACTCCGAAGAACTCCTCGAATCCGCCCTCGTCGCCAACATCCACCGCCAGGACCTCGGCGAGCTGGACGAAGCCAGAGCCCTCCAACGCCTTCTGGCTATCCACGGCAGCCAGACCGCGCTGGCCAAGCGCCTCCACCGATCGCAGGGCTGGGTGTCACAACGCCTCGCACTCCTCAAACTCACGCCAGAACTACAGGCCAAGGTCGGCCATGAGCCCATCGACCTGCTCAGAGCGGTCGCCAACAAGCCCCCTGCACAGCAGCGGGAAGCCCTCGACGAACTCAAGGCCACACGGGCCCGCGAGGAAGAAGAGAAGCGCAGCCACGCGAAGGCGCGCCGAAGCGACGCCCACCCGGTCACACACCGGGGCGTAGCAAGCGAGGACAACGAACCGAGCGGCCCCGCCGCACCAATTACTGCCGCCCCGGCCGACAACTCCGCACCGAGCCGACCGGACAACTATTACGGCGTAATAGGAGACAGCCAAGCCGACGCGCCCTCCCCCGCAGCTCCTTCAACAGTGGCAACTGGCGGGGCGTCCCAGCACCAGCCCGTGCCCGAACAACGGGCGGATGCCTCCCCCTCGGCTGACTCACAAGAGCGCACTGAGCATCGCTCGCAGCCACGCAGAGTGCCGTACGACGAACCCGGCACACTGGCCATGCTCCTGGACCGGAACATCGACAACGACGACACGTTCTTCGACTTCCTCCGGATCCTAGGCACGAAGGGACTGCAACGCGATCCCATCCGCCTCGGTGAACTGGCACGCTCCTTCATTGAGCAAGCTGCCGTCCAGTCCGACTGAGGGAATCGACACCAATAGCGAAGGGCCGCCACTTGAAGCGGCCCTTCTCTATGCCCGCAAGTAATGGCACAGCGGACTCAGCCCCTGTGCCGACGGGCGTCGGCCAGTGGAGAGGGCGCGGGCCCCGGGACACTCCCGCGGCGCCTCAGCCGACGAACCGCATGTCCGGGTGGAGCGGTGAGGCGCCGTCCACAGCGGCTGGTGATGGCCGCTCAGATGCTGATCGAGAAAGGCGGTGAGGAGGCCCGACGGCTCGCGATGAACCGTGCGGGGGCGAGGATGTGGCCGCTGAGGTCTGCGAGGAACTGGGGCTGGCGACCGAGCCGCGCACCGTCACCCCGAGGCGCCGGCTCGTGACAGAGATTGCCGGGGTGCCCCATGACCTCATCCGCTGGACCTCCCGCCGCAGCCGCGGCGATCCGGGCGCGGGTCGCCGCCGTGGTCGACGTCGCCGCGACGGTGTTCGTGATGAACGACGGCACCTGCACGCCCAACCCCGCCGCCACCTCACCCTCGTTCTGCGCGGCCGCCGCCGCGACCCCGGCCCGGATGACCAGGTCGTGGCCGCCCCCATCTCCACCCACTGTCTGGACATCAGCGAGCCGAAGACCGTGCGCGGCCTGGAGTCCGGCTACCGCCTCTACACCGCCCGGTGGACCCTGTTCGCCCCCCGCCCGCCGCCGCCCACCCACCCTGGTGCCCGACCCGGACCGGCAGCCTCCAGCCGATCCCGGCGAGCCGGCCGCGCACCGGCCCCCGGGCCAGGACGCGGGGGAGTGGGTGATACCCCCGCATCCCGCTCCAGTACGAGCGGGCCGTCCTCGCCGGTGTCGTGGTGCGGGAGAAGCTGCGCACCACCCCCGCAGTGCGGGGCCGGACGTACGACGTCGTCACCCACCAGTAAGCGGCGATGCCCGAGCAACTGCTCGCCCCCCGGCCGACGAAGTCGAGGAAGACGACCACGAGTCGGAGGCCGGACGGCAGGAGGCGATCGACCTGACGGTGCTGCTGGCCTTGCGTGAGCCCTGTACCGACGTGGAAGCCCTCGATCTCACGGCCGACCGGCTGCGCCGCCTCCAGGACGCGTTCACCAAGGCGGCCGACGACTCCCGCGTCCGCGCGGACCGCCACACCAAACGGGACAACAACGCCGATGGAGCCCATCCGGTGCGCCAGGACGACCAACCCACGGACCACCCCCAGCAGCGGGACCCACGCCACGGGCCACAGGTCGGCCCCGGCCGCTGACCCCACCCACCGGACGTCACAGAGCTGTTGGCACCGTCACCCGCACGAATGATTAAGCCACCAACAGGGGCAAGCCACCTATGCCGTCGGGCCGTCCCGGCGGCACAGATGAGGGCCAGCTGCCGTGCCGCCTGCTGCTCGACGACGCGCCGGGTAAAGCGCAGCGCGTCCAGACGCGAGAGCGGCTGCTCACCACCGCTCACCTGCTCCCCCCGGTCCCTCGTGTACCAGCTTGCCCATAAATTCGAACAAGAGATCTAATTGGATTATGCACCGCCTTGACCACCTCACCGACACCTAGGAGCGCATCCTGCGCTGCATCCGCCGGCACATCGCCGACCACGGCGAGGCACCGACAGTGCAGCAGATCGGGCAGGCGGTCGGGATGAGCAGCCGGGTCTCGGTGCACTACAGCTGGTCGAGCCGGAGGCGAAATCCGCGATCGTCCGCGAGCCGGGCCGCACCCGCGGAATCCGCCTCACATGAGCGGCCCTCGGCCGCTACCACGTGCTGCTCACCGTGGAGGGCCGGCCGGTGCAGCACGGCTGGTGGGGCCGGGAGGAGACCGCGCGGGGCAAGTTCCGGTGCTGGATCGGCGAACGCGGCGGTAGACAGGGCGTCCGCGTCACCCTCCTCGATGAGGAAACCGATGCTGTGCTGGCCGACTGGCCCGATCCGCGGTAGTCCTGGCATCTCCTGCGGGTTACTCGTCGGCCGCGCCGTTCTCCGGCTCCGGGTGCCGGACGGCCTTCTTCACGGCCTGCTCCACCTCGTACCGGCTGGTCTCGGCACTGGCGGCGTGCTCGGTGACGGCCGCCTGGAAGGCGGCGGAGGCCTCGCGCCAGCGGCGCAGCTGGGCGTCGTATTCGTCACCGGTGAGGCCGGCGAGCCGGGTCCGTTCCTGCTCGGCGGACCGCTCCAGGTTGATCAGCTCGTCGGGGATCTCATGCGCGGCCATAGATTTTATGCGGCGGGCACGCTGTGCCGGCGGTTGCTCGCCCCGGCCGGGCGGGTACAGCACTTCCGGCGGGCAGGGATGAGTTCCAGCCGGGCCCGGCACTGGCCGGGCTGCTCGGGCAAAACGCTCGTGCGATGTGACGTCTGCCACATGTTCGATGGTTCGACCGGTGGTTCACCGCACTTCCTGCGGCCCTTCGCGGCGCAGCTTGAAGGATGTTCGCCCTGGTCACGTGTTGTGCCTGAATAGTAACTTACTGACATGTAAATATCTGTTCGTACCTACCCGATCACCCTGAGTCAGAAATTGATCGGGCGTGCACTGTGCGTTTGGGCCCCCTGATCCGAAATCCTGCGGCCGAGGACCCACCGCGGTGTCCTCCAGCACGACCACCCCTATCCACTGGACACGGTCGCTGCTGCGTTCAGGAAGGACAGAAGGTCTCTTGTCCCACAGCGACTCCCTCGCGCTGCTGGCGGTGATCACCGCTCTCCGCGTCTTTCTCCCCGACCTCTACTCGGGGACGCGCCGCCCGCTGCGTGCCGGCGCCCGGATCGGCGTCACCGAACTCCTCCACACCCAGCAGGCCCTGCCCGCCGCGGGCGAACCCTTCACCGCAGCCGCCGCCCGGGACACGGAGGCCTGAGCGATGAGCGAGGACAGCGACGCACACACCCTGCCCGGCACCTTCGTGGAACTCGACGCCTTGCACGGCATCCACTACGAGATGCCCGCCAGCCTGGACGGCTTCTACCGCCAGTACGCCCGGCCGCAGCTGCGCTACGCCACCACCATGCTGGGCAGCAAGGAAGCCGCCAAGACAGTCGTGCGCAACCTCTACACCCACCTCGCGCTGAACTGGGAGGCCGTCCTCCGGGAGGAGAGTCTCGAGGCCTACGCGTGGCGGGCACTGAAGCTGCAGGTGGAGACGCACGCCCGCCTGACGATTACTCCGACCGCCGACGGGCGTTCCCGGACCGCGTCAACAAATGACCGAACCGCCGCCGTGTACGAGGCGGTGCGTGCCACGCTGGACGCCATGCGCACGCAGATGGCGGAGCTGGAATCCCCGATCGGCCTCTACACGGCCATAGCCGCCCTGCCGGAGCGCCAGTTCGACGTGATCATCCTGCAGTTCGTCCTGGGCTACCCCGTCAAGAAGATCGCCCAGATCATGGGCATCCACGAGGGGACCGTGCGTACGCACCGGCGCGTCGCCCGCAAGCGCATCGCCGCCAAGCTCGGGATCGATCCGGGTGACGACGAGGAGAAGGAGTAGACGTGCCGCGCCACATCGACAGGATTCTCGACGAGGCGGCCATTCCCGACACGGTCACCGACGACGAACTCGACGACCTCAAGCAGGAGATCGTCCGGGACGTCACCGCGGCCCTCATGTTCGGCGTCCAGCCCGCGCCTCGGGGCCACCACCCCACCCGCATGGACTGCGCCGAGGAATCCCTGAAGGCACTCTCCGCCCGGCTGCTGCGCAGCAGCCGGGCCGCCAAGCACCTGGCCGGCATCGCTGACGACCCCGTCGACATCGACGGAGCCCTGCACTTCGCCTGCCTGCTCAACCTCGCCAGGAAACCGGAAGGCGCCATGTGGTGGTGGCAGTACGCCGCCGGTGCCGGCAACGCCACCGCCGCCTACTGCCTGCACCTGTTCCACCTGCGCCGCGGCGAACTCCGCGACGCCGACCACTGGATGCGCCAGGCCCTCGACCTGGACTTCGACCCGGACTACGACAACATCCTCACTCACCCTCGCACCCGCCCCGACCAGCCACCCACACCCCAGCCCCACGTTCTGCGCGAAGCCGTGGAACGCCTCAAAGTCGACGAGGCGTGCGGCGAGTTCCACCATCCCGACCAGCAACTGGCCGACCGGATCGAGGAACTCGCCGCCACCCGCTGACCCCCGCACGCTCCAAAGACCACGGTGAACAGCCTGGCCCGACCCTCCCACCAGAGAGCCGGGCCGTGCCGGACGGTCAGCGAGCGCCGCAACTGATGAGAGGGGTTGGCATGACTGCGTCGATCACCAGGCCCAAACCCTGGTCACCGCCAGGCCTCCACAACCTGCGCTGGGCCAAAGAACCGCTCGATGAACGTGCAGGCCATCGCTTGTATCCCCTGATCGAGTAGAGGCCACCGTTTTCCGGGCGCGTCGTACGGAGCTCTCGCTACCAAGAGCACGACCAGTGACCTTTGGAAGGACGTCGTCGTGCGCTTCGCCCGGACCGCTGCCCTCACCGCCGCCCTCGCAGCCCTGCTCGTCCCCGCCACCGCCATCGCAGCCCCAGCCACCGCCATCGCCGGGCGCGCCTCGGGTCAGGCCGTCACCCTGCCGGTGCGCGACGCCCTGGCCGCTCTGCCCGTCCGCGATGAGAACCGCACCGGGTATGAGCGCACCAAGTTCAAGCACTGGGTCGACGCCGACAAGGAAGGCTGCACCACCCGCGCCGAGGTGCTGAAGGCCGAGGCCGTCACCGCACCCGAGCAAGGCGCGAACTGCCGGCTCAGTGGCGGCCGCTGGTACTCGCCGTATGACGACCGCTACATCGCAGGACCCAGCGGTCTGGACATCGACCATCTGGTCCCGCTTGCCGAGGCCTGGGACTCCGGCGCCTCCGCGTGGTCGGTCGCAGAGCGGGAGGCCTACGCCAACGACCTCGGCGACGAAGGGGCGTTGACCGCGGTGTCGGCGGCGTCGAACCGGTCGAAGGCGGACCAGGACCCGGCGACGTGGCTGCCGCCGGCCGCCAGCTACCGCTGCCGGTACGCCACCGACTGGGTCGCCGACAAGACGCGCTGGGGCGCGAGTATCGACACCGGTTACCGAGACGCTGTTCGTTTGTGTGTGTACGCGTCTGTTGGCCGGAGGTGTTTGGTCTGAACCAGGCTGTAGGGATGGGTCCCGGTTTGATCCTCAGGGGTGGGCGGCGTCGCGATTTGCGCAGTTCAGCTGCTTTCAGCCATGTTGCTGTGACCCGGGGCACACTCGATTGACGCCTCTGGGTAACGGTGCCTTTACTTTGCGGGATTCTTTGTGCGTCCTGTGTCAGGGGTGGGGTTACGTGGACAACTGGTGGGGTTCTTTGGGGCGGTCGTGGAGAAGTCGAAGACCGCGTGGAGTGCTTCTGGGGGGCGTGGCGGCAGCCTTGGTGGTCTCGGCGCTGCCCGTGTTGCCGGTCTCCGTGTCACCGGCGTCGGCGGTCACCGCTGACGCCGGGGCAGGGGAGATCGATGAGGTCACGGCGTCGGCTCAGGCCCAGGCCTCGGGGGAACAGGTGGAGGTGACGGCGGACCGTACCGAGTACTCCACCACGCATGCGAACCCGGACGGTTCGTTCACACTCACGCAGTCCACCACTCCTCAGCGGGTGAAAGAGGCAGACGGCGGCTGGGGCGGGGTCGATCCGGTGCTGGAGCGGCGCGCGGACGGGCGGGTCGCACCCCGGGGCGCTGTGGTGGATCTGTCGTTCTCCGGCGGCGGCCCCGGTGCGGGCATGATCCGTCTGGGCAAGGGCGGCCGGTCGGTCACGCTGGACTGGGCCGGGACACTGCCTCAGCCGGTACTCGACGGCCCGACGGCCACGTACGCGAACGTCTTCGACGGGGTCGACCTGCAGCTGACGGCGACCGCCGAGGGCTACCGGGAGGTCCTGGTCGTCAAGACCCCTCAAGCGGCGCAGAACCCCGCCCTGGAACAGGTCACCCTCGCCGCGTCCGGAGACGGCCTGTCCGTCGTCCCCGGTGCGGGTGGCGGTCTGCGCGCCGTCGACGACGACGGCAACGCCGTCTTCCGCGGCCCGGCAGGACAGATGTGGGACTCCGCCGGCGACGACGAGAGGGGCCCGCAAACCCAGCTGATGCGCACCGATGCCCCCGCCCCCGCCGGCGCGCAGGGCGACGACGACCCGTCGCAACCGGGGGACGGCGACGCCACCGCGGTACTGCCGGTGAAGGTCGATGACGGCGCGGTCACGGTCCACCCGGACCTGGACCTGCTGCGCGGCGAGAACACCGTCTACCCCGTTTTCATCGACCCCTCGGTGGGCCTGGGCGTCTCGGAGCGTACGAAGCTGTCCTCCGACGGTGACAAGTTCTGGATGTTCGACGGCGACAAGGGCGTCGGCAAGTGCGGTACCGCGGACGGCTACTACTGCGGTGGCGGCTACGTCGACCGCATGTACTTCGAGCTGGCCCCGACGAAACTGGCCGGCAAGTACGTGCTGGATGCCACCTTCCGGGCCCATGAGACATGGTCGTTCAACTGCGACCCGCACTGGGTGGACCTGGTGCGCACCGACAACATCTCCGAGGGCACGGTCTGGCCCGGTCCCAAGCAGCTGGACTGGATGGGCGATCGCGACGTCGCGGCGGGCCGCGGGGACCTGTGCAGCCCCGACCAGCCGGACGCGTGGATCGAGTTCCACGACAACCCCGCAGAGACGGACGAGAACCTCACCAGCACCGTCCGCTCCTTCGCGGACGGCAAGCTCAGCAGGCTCACGCTGATGCTGCGCGCCAAGGACGAGGGGGATCCCCGGGCGTGGAAGCGATTCGACGACAGCGCCGAGCTGCAGGTGGTCTTCGCCTACAAGCCGGGCGTGCCGACCAGCGTCGGGGTGATCCCGGGCAACGGGTCCACGGCGTACTGCAACAAGTCCTCCTCCGACCCGCTGGTAGTGACACGCAGGGACCCGATGGTCCAGGCCCGTGTGCAGACACTGGTCGAGGCCCACATGGGAGACGAGGAAGGCTCGCTGCAGGCCGAATTCGTGATTGAACGCGGTGACGACTCCCCCTGGCATGAGGCATGGACCGGATACATGCCCAATCCCGGCTGGCATCCGGACGAGACGCTGGAGAAGCTGCGCACCAACGACCGTGCCGACAAGGGCTTGTACCGCTACAAGGCACGGACGCAGTCGCACTGGTCCTACGCCGGCAAGAGCGGTGACCTGTGGTCGCCCTACAGCTCCTGGTGCTACTTCAAGATCGACTCGACCGCGCCCAAGGCGCCTCGCATCACAGCCGGTTCCCCCTACACCGAGTGCACGGCGAACCTGTGCGAGGGCAAGGGCGGCCCGGGCGTTCCCGGAGCGTTCACTTTCCAGCCGAACACCGCGGACATCGACGTCACCGGGCACACCGACATCACCGCCTATGAATACAAGCTGCTGACCACGCGGGCCGCGTCGGTGTCCGGGACCACGAAGGCCCAGGTGAAGGACGTCACGCCGCCGCTGTCAGGCACGCAGGTGCTGTCGGTGCGAGCCAAGGACGTCTACAACCGGTGGGGCACGCCTACCGAGTTCACCTTCAAGGTGGCCCCGCCTCCCGGCGCGGTGGGACGCTGGCGCTTCGACGACGCACTTCCCGGTTCGGGGGCGACGCTGGCCAAGGACACCGCGACGGAGGGCACCCGGCACGACGCCACGCTGCAGACGGCGGGCGCGGGCTGGTCCACCCTGGGGCGCCGCGGCGACACGGACTACTCGCTGTGGCTCAACGACGGCTCGGACGACACCCTGCGCTCCGGCTATGCCGCCACGTCCACGCCGGCGGTGAACACCAAGGATTCCTTCACCGTCTCCTCCTGGGTCTATCTGACCGACGCCTCGCATACCCGCGTGGTGCTGTCGGCGCCCGGTAGCAACGCCTCGGCCTTCACCCTCTACTACTCCGTGAGCCTCAAGAAGTGGGTGTTCAACCGCGTCGCCGCCGACGTCAAGGACAACCCGGTCTATCTGCGGTCGATCGCCGACGCGGGGCCGCCGCCGCTGAACGTGTGGACGCACCTGGCAGCCGTCTTCGACACCAAGGGCGACACGGACAAGACCAACGACACCATCCAGCTGTTCGTCAACGGCCGCCCGCAGGGGAAGCCGGTCGTGCTGAATGCGGTGTCCTCCGCGTACCAGCCGTGGACTTCTACCGAGGGCCTTCAGATCGGCCGGTCCCGGGTCGGCGGGGTCTGGGGTGAGTACTTCCGCGGCCGTATCGACGAGGTCTCGGTGTGGCAGTACCCGCTCAGCCCCGAGCAGATCGCCGAGGAAGCCCAGCTGACGCAGGACGGCGCGCCGACAAGCGAACTCGTCGCCTACTGGGATGCCGCGTCCTCGACCGGCACTCAGGTCAAGGAACTGAGCCCCTACCCGGTACCGGCGCTGTCGCTGTCGTCCACCGGTGCGGTGCTGGACGCGGACAACAACGCCCTCGCCCTGGACGGAACATCCGGCTACGCCTCGGCCACCGGTCCGGTGACCGATGAGACGGGCTCGTTCACCGTCTCCGCCCGCGTTCGGCTGGACGCCGAGAAGCTGGCGGCCAAGCCTGTCGGCTACGAGGCCCAGGTGGCCGGGCAGGCGATCGGTGGCGAGTCCTCCTGGGCGCTGTGGGTGGTCAAGCCCGCAGCCGACGCCTACCGATGGAAGTTCACCCGGACCGCTGTGGGAGCGGACGGAAAGGTCAGCCAGAGCGCGCAGGTGGCAGCCGGGGACCTTGCCGAGCTGGACACCGGGGTGGACGTCACCGGGGTCTTCGACGCGCAGGAGACCTGGCAGTGGATTGATCCCGCCGATCCCGCCAGGACCGAGGACCGCATGGGCCAGCTGCACCTGTATGTCAGTGGGATGGAGCAGGTCGGCGGGGACGCCTCCGGGTTCTCCGCTGTCCAGCAGGGCAGCGGCACGCTGTCCGCGGGCAGGGGGACGGCCGGCGGCACGACGGGCTACTACCTTCCGGGCTCGCTGGAATCCCTGCGGGTGTGGACCGGGGCGATGAGCTCCGACCAGGTCCGTTCCCAGGTCCTGGAGAGCCCGGACAGCATCTAGGAACACCGACGCCGGCCGGGCTGCCCTCTCCACACGCGGGGGCAGCCCTCGCCGCCCGGCGCACCCGGTGCCTGCCTCGCACCGGCTCTTTCTCTGCTCTGCCTCCTGTTTCCAACGGCACCCCGCCCGGCCCGATGCGGCCGGGCGCCGCGTAGGAAGAACCCAGATGAACCCCTTTGGCATACCCCGCCCTGACGGGGACCGTCGCGGGGCCGCAACCAGAAGACGCTGGTCGCGGCGTATCGCCGCAGCCACCGGCCTGGCCCTGCTGCCCGGCTTGCTGACCCCCGTGGCCTTCGCCGCGGACACTGTCACGCCCCTGGGCCGCCCGAACCTGAAGCCCGAACACGCCACCAAGGTCAGCCCGTTCTCCGCTGAGGTGAACAAGAAGGCCGCCGCCGAGGTGAAGAAGGCAGCCGAGGCCGACCAGACGGCCGCGGCCCGCGCCCGCCACGACCAGCAGCGCACGGTCACCTGGCCGGAGCCCGGCAAGGCCTCGCTGACCGTCCCGGACAGAGGCACGGCCGAGGCCGCTCCTGGCTCGCTTCCGGTCACCGCCACCAGCCCGGCCAAGGGCAAGCGGGCCGGCTCCGTCACCGTCGAGGTTCTTGACCAGAAGACGGCCGCCACGCTCGGCGTCAAGGGCGTGGTCCTCAAACTCACCAGCCCCGGTACCGGCGGCACCGCACGGCTCGGCATCGACTACTCCTCGTTCGCCTCCGCCTACGGCGGCGACTGGGCTGGCCGCCTCCAGCTCGCCCGCCTGGCCGACTGCGCCCTCAAAGAACCCGCTGCGGCCAAGTGCCACCAGCGCCAGGTCCTGGACACGGTCAACAACCGCGAGGTCGACAGCATCTCCGCGCCGGTGACTCTCGCCCCGGGTGGGCAGCCGATGCTGCTGGCCGTCACCGCAGGCGCGACATCGGGGGCCGGCAGCTACAAGGCGACACCGCTGTCCGCGTCCTCCACGTGGGAGGCCGGCGGCTCCTCGGGCTCCTTCACCTGGTCCTACCCCCTGCGGGTCCCGCCTGCTGCGGCAGGTCCCCAGCCGGACCTGTCCATCTCCTACGACTCCGGGGCCGTTGACGGCCAGACGGCCAGCTCCAACAACCAGGGCAGCCAGATCGGCACCGGTTTCGACCTGACCTCCTCCTACATCGAGCGCAAGTACCACTCCTGCGACGATGACGGCCAGGACGGCAAGTACGACCTGTGCTGGAAGTACGACAACGCCTCCCTCGTTCTCAACGGCAAGGCCACCGAACTGGTCAAGGACGATCAGACGGGCACCTGGCGGCTCAAGGACGACGACGCCTCCACCGTCACCCATTCCACCGGCGCCAACAACGGCGACGAGGGCTCCACGGGCGTCGACGGTGAAGGCGAGTACTGGACGGTCGTCACCGGCAACGGCACCAAGTACGTCTTCGGTCTGAACAAACTCGACGGCGCCGGCACCGGTGACCGTACCAACTCGGTGTGGACGGTCCCGGTCTTCGGCGACGACCAGGGCGAGCCCGGCTTCAGCGCCGGCGACTCTTTCACCGCACGCGCCAAGAACCAGGCCTGGCGCTGGAACCTCGACTACATCGAGGACACCCACGGCAACGCCTCGTCCTACTGGTATACCGCCGAGCACAACAACTACGACAAACTCGGTGACGACACCACCGGCACCGACTACACCCGCGGCGGCTACCTCAAGGAGATCCGCTACGGCCAGCGTGCCGGCAAGCTGTTCTCCGCCTCTCCGGCAGCCTCCGACAAGGTCGTCTTCGACTACGCCGAGCGATGCCTGGCCACGGGCACCGGCTGCGACTCACTGACGAAGGACACCCGCGACAACTGGCCGGACGTCCCCTTCGACGCCCTGTGCAAGGACGGCGACAAGTGCACCGGCAACGTCGGCCCGTCCTTCTTCACCCGCAAGCGGCTGACGACGATCACCACCTACGCCTGGAACGCCAAGGCGGCCACCCCCGCCTACGTTCCGGTGGACGTCTGGTCGCTCAAGCACCTCTACCTCGACCCCGGCGACACCGGTGACTCCACCGACCAGTCGCTCTGGCTCGACGAGATTAAGCACACCGGCAAGCGCGGCACCGACCTCTCCCTCGACCCGGTCACGTTCGACCACGTGATGCTGCCCAACCGGGTCGACGGTACGGCCGACGACATCCTGCCCCTGAACAAGCCCCGCCTGAAGGCCGTCACCTCCGAAACCGGCGCCCAGACCATCGTCACCTACCTGGACGCCGACTGCACCGCGGCCGGCACCAAGCCCAAGCTGGACGAGAACACCCGGCGCTGCTACCCCGTGTACTGGTCGCCCAACGGCGAGAAGGACCCCCGGCTCGACTGGTTCCAGAAGTACCCGGTCGGCTCCGTGTCCACCACTGACCCCCACGGCGGCTCCGAAGCCGTGCAGCACAGCTACCAGTACAGCGGCGGCGGCGCGTGGCACTACGACGAGGACCCGATGACGCCCGCCAAGGAGCGCACCTGGTCCATCTGGCGCGGCTACCAGCAGGTCACCCACCTCACCGGCCTGTCCGGGCGCACCCAGAGCAAAGAGACCAGCATCTACCTGCGCGGCATGAACGGCGACCGCGTCCTCGGCTCCGACGGCAAGACCCCGGACCCCGACAAGCGCAAGACCATCACCGTCACCGGTATCAAGGCCGGCCAGATCACCGACGCCGAGCAGTACGCGGGCTTCACCCGCGAATCGGTCACCTACAACGGCAGCGACGAAGTCGGCGGCACCGTCAACGACCCCTGGTCCAAGCGGACGGCGACCCAGCACAAGTCCTACGCCGACACCGAGGCGTACTACGTACGCACCGCCGCCACCCACACCCGCACCCGCATCACCAGCAAGCTCACCCCCTACGACCGCGTCACCACCGTCAAAACCGCCTACGACGACTACGGCATGGCCACCACCGTCGAGAACCAGGGCGACGACGCGGTCACCGGCGACGAGAAGTGCACCCGCACCTGGTACGCCCGCAACGACGACAAGGGCATCAACTCCCTCGTCTCCCGCAGCCGCACCGTCGCCGCCACCTGCGCCACCGCCGACCCGGCCCTCGACCTGCCCGCCGACTCCACCCGGCCCGGCGATGTCATCACCGACACCGCCACGGTCTACGACGACCTCACGGCAACCGCCTGGTCAGCGTCCCAGAAGCCGGGCAAGGGCGAGGTCACCTGGACCGGACGCGCCAAGGGCTACGGCACCGATGACATCCCCGTCTGGCAGAAACTCTCCCGGACGACGTACGACGATCTCGGGCGTGTCAAGGCCGTCACCGACACCAACGACCTGCCGGTCGCCTCGACCACCTACGACCCGGCCGACTCCGGCCCGCTGACCTCGACAACGGTCGAGGACGCCAAAACCTACAAGACCACCCAGAACCTGGACTTCGCGACCGGCGCAGCGCTGAAGATCACCGACCCGAACGGCAAGGTCACCGAGAGCGAATACGACAGCCTCGGCCGCATCACCAAACTCTGGCTCCCCAACCGGCTCAGAGTCTTTGACGCGACCCCCAACTACGTCTACGCCTACCACGTCACCAGCGCGGACATGCCATGGGTGTCCACCAGCACCCTCAAACACGACGGCTCCGGATACAACACCGTCTACGAGTTCTACGACTCCCTGCTGCGCTCCCGTCAGGTCCAGGCCCCCACTCCGCAGGGCGGCCGGCTCGTCTCCCTGACCGAGTACGACGCGCGTGGTCTCGCGGTCAGCCAGCAGTCCGACATCTGGGACAGCACCGCCCTGCCCGGCTCCACCGCCGTGGAGGTCTCCGGAGGCCAGGCACCCCTCCAGACGGACACCACCTACGACGGCGCAGCCCGGCCGAAGAAGGCGGAGACGAAGATCCACGGCGTCACCCGCTGGACCACCGACACCACCTACACCGGCGACACAGTCGCCACGACCGCCCCGGCCGGTGGCCAGGCCACCGCCGTGACCACCAACGCCCTCGGCCAGACCACCCAGCGCCGCGAGTACGCCGGCCCCACACCGACCGGCACCGACTTCACCACGACCGACTACACCTACACCCCCGCCGGACAGCAGAAGACGGTCACCGGCCCCGACCAGACCAAGTGGTCCTACACCTACGACCTCTTCGGCCGCCAGGTCACGGCCACCGACCCCGACAAGGGCAAGGCCGCGACGGAGTACAACGACCTCGACCAGGTCGTCAGCACCACCCCCAACGACGACGCCTCGAAGAAACTCCTCTACGAGTACGACCGCCTCGGCCGCAAGACCGGCATGTGGCAGAAGGACAAGACCGACACCAACAAACTCGCCGCCTGGAGCTTCGACCAGCTCGCCAAGGGCCAGCAGGACACCGCCACCCGCTACGACGGCGGCGTAACCGGCAAGGCCTACACCGACAAGGTCACCGCCTACGACGCGATGTACCACGTCACCGCCCACCAACTGCTCCTGCCCGACAGCGAGCCCCTGGTCTCCGGTGGCTACGTCAAGAACACGCTGTCGTTCACCACGGGCTACAACCTCGACGGCTCGATCAGCCAGTACTCCGCCCCGGCCGTCGGCGGCCTGCCCTCCGAAGGCGTCTCCTACACCTTCAACACCCTCGGACAGCAGCTCACCGCCAAGGGCGCCACCGGCTACCTGCACGGCGCCGCCTTCTCCCCGCAGGGCGACCTGCGCCAGCTCACCCTGGGCATGGACGGGACATCCTCGGCGAAGAAGGCCTACCTCAACTGGGACTACGAGGAAGGCACCCGCCGCCTCACCCGCTCCTACGTCACCGACGACGTGCACGGCTACATGCCACAGGAGCTGAAGTTCACCCAGGACGACGCCGACAACGTCACCTCCATCACCGACGCCACCACCCTGGGCGGCACGGCCAAGCCCGACAACCAGTGCTTCACCTACGACGGCAACCGCCGCCTGACCGAAGCCTGGACCCCCAAGACCGCGGACTGTGCCGCCTCGGGCCGCACCCTCGCCAACCTCGACGGCGCGGCCCCCTACTGGACGTCGTACACCTACACCGACGCAGGCCAGCGCAAGACCGAGACCCAGCACACCACCACCGGCGACAAGACCACCACCTACACCTACAACGACACCGCCGACACCAAGCCCCACACCCTCGACAAGACCACCGGCACCCGCACCGCCACCTACACCTACGACGCCGCCGGCAACACCTCCTCCCGCCCCGGCCCCACGGCCCAGCAGACACTGACCTGGAACACCGAAGGCGACCTCACCAAACTCACCGAGGGCACCAAGGAAACCGGCTACCTCTACGATGCGAACGGCGAGTTGCTGATCCGCCGCGCCAAGGGCGACGGCGAGACCATCCTCTACCTGGGCGCCGGCACAGAACTCCACGTCACCACCAAGGGCACGACGAAGACCACCTCGGCGACCCGCTACTACACGGCCAACGGCCAGACCATTGCGGTCCGCACCGCCACCACCGGCGTCACCGGCACCAAGCTCAGCTTCCTGGCCGCCGACCACCACGGCACCTCCAGCATCGCCTTGGAAGCCGGCACTTACGCACTCACCAAGCGCTACAGCACCCCCTTCGGCGCCCCACGCGGCACCAAACCCACAACCTGGCCCGACGACAAGGCCTTCCTCGGCAAACCCGCCGACGACACCACCGGCCTCACCCACATCGGCGCCCGCGAATACGACCCCACCACCGGCCAGTTCATCAGCGTCGACCCCATGCTGGTCCTCGACCAGCACCAGTCACTCAACGGCTACGCCTACGCCAACAACACCCCCGTCACCATGTCCGACCCGTCCGGCATGTGCATGGCTGACGCATGCGGTTATGGCGTACCCAAGGGCCGTGTCGTATTCGACGATGACAAGCCGGGCGAAATCATCACAGACGGTCCGGTCAACCCCGGCCACCCCGATTCAGGCAGCTGCCACCGCGGTAGCTGCGGCCCAGTCAAATACAACAAGACCGGTACATCGCACACCAGCAGCAGCGGTCACACATCGAGTGGTAATCACCTGGTATGCACGGGAACCGGCCTTGCGACATATTGCCGCGGCGCATCGGACCCAGGGCCCGGTGACTCGAACTCGAACCTCGGCAACTACATATCCAGCGTCGTGAGTAACGGCGACTTCTGGTCGGGTCTCGGGCAAACCATCCTCGGAGGGTTCAGCACAGGCGGCGGAGTCGTCCTTGGCGCCTCGGGCGTAGTCGAGTGCGGCACCGCAGTGCTGTGCGAAGTGGGAGTCCCCTCGATCGCCGGCGGCGCCGGAGCCATCGTCTTCGGCAAGAAGATGATCGACTCAGGCTCAGACAAACTAGGCCAAGCTTTCCGTGAAGCGGACGGCGCCGCTAAGGGTGGTGGCAGCGGTTCCTCCAGTCAGGTCGGGTACGGGGATACGGAACTGAGCAAGTCTGTGCAGTTGCAGCGCCTGATAGATAAAAGCAAGAAAAACAACTACGCTGCAGCCCGACTTGACGATGGAACGGTACTGGTTGGTCGGTCTAGTGCGGGAGAACATGCTGAAGAAAATCTCATTCGGCAGGCGGATGGCCGGAAGATAGTTGACCTTTACAGCGAGCTAGAGCCTTGTGCAAGAAAATGCGCTGCAAAGGTGAAAGATATGAACGTCACGTGGAGTTGGCGCTGGAATGGAGTCGACCGGGATGCATCAAGAGCAGCCATGAAGGACGCCATAGGTGACCTATTCAGTAGACCGTGATCCATGCGCATAGCGCAAAAGTGGGCGGCCAGGGTAAACTGGTCGCCCACTTCGCAACTTTAAGGGGAGAGGTATGTCGGGCAGTGGCGACCTGAAGGTCGAAAATGTGGAATTTCCTGGAGAGCCTTCATTCGGTTCTTTCCGTGTGCCGACGGAAACAGTAGATGGTGTATTTACGCCTGTGCGACCGCTGCAACACGTCCAGATTGGCAAACGTTCTTTCGTGTGGTTCGGTTCTAGCGGGGCAACCGGCAGGCTTATGGTAGACAGTGGATCTGGCAGTGTTTTCGAGACGCACGATGCCTCTACCGTAACTTTCGTTAATGAGTCCCTAGGGAAATTTATCGAATGTCTAGAGGCTTTCTCCTCTGTGGTCTTGGATGGAGCGGAAAACCGTGATCCTGCTGATGAGGCTGATGAGGATGAGGGCGAGCGGATGGCGAGGAGACTTGAAGAGAGGATTCGAATGATCGACCCCCGAGCTTATGAGGAAGACACCTTCTGGTATGACATTAGATGGGATGTTTCCCTGGGTGACTGGTAGGGTAACCACCCTGAGGCGACCGCGCGGATTTTAGACGGTGTCCCGTAAATTCCTTATGGCATGTCGGTTGACCTGCTCGTCTTCCTGTCATCCGGCGAGGGTGAGGTTGTGCAGGCGAGCAATGCCAAGCATGGCGTGGTGGACGCCTTCCCCTCTGAGGCGGCAGTCGCGCAGAATCTTCCAGCTCTTCATATGGGCGAAGGTGTGCTCGACGCGGGCGCGGACCTTGCGGTGGGAGGCGTTGTGCTTCTCCTTCCAGGCCGACAGTTCCTCGTTCTTGTGCCGGCGGTAGTGCGGGATGGTCAGGCCGGTGCCCCGGTAGCCACCGTCGGCGATCATCGCGGGGGTGGCGCCGACGGCGGTCTTCGCGCCGGACTCCTGCCAGGCCCTGCAGTCGTTGCGGTTGCCGGGCAGCGGTTTGCCGACGGCGACGACCAGGCGGGTGTCGGCGTCGATGACGACCTGGTGGTTGGTGGGGTAGCGGTAGTTCTTGCTGGAGGCGGCCACGGTCCGGTCGCGGGTGGGGACCAGCGTGCCGTCCACGATGAGCACGGTGTCCTTGCGGAACCGCCGCCGGGGCTGGAGGGCGAGAGCCGGTCCGAGGTGGTCGACGATCCGGTCGGCCGCCGACTTCGAGACGCCGAACAGCGTGGCGAGGTTGGTGCGCCAGTACGCGGCCACCAGCAGCACCCGGTCCCCCAACGGCAGCGACCACGGCCGGCCCTTGCGGACCGGATCGGCTCCCTCACGCCGCAGCGCGGTGATCAGCTTGTTGAACTGCCGAGGACTCAGCCCGGTGAACGGGCTTATCCAGGAGGGCTCCGAAGCCGTAATCAGACCAGCCACGGCAAGATCATCACACCTTCGACCAGCAGTTACGGGACGACTACTAGGGAGCAAACGGCTCGAGTCCGTCTCCTGTCTCGAGCCAAGCAGCACCCGTTCCGTCCGTATGCATGGCCGAGTTGGGTGCGGAAGCCGTCCACTTCGACTCGGTGGTACACCCGGCAGGCAGGGCGGGGAACGGTCAGTATCGGCTCGGATGAGGATCAGGTCGTGCCGTGGTGTCTCCCACGTCGCTGACCCGCCAGAAGCGCGGCGAGCCGGGTTGGCCACTCGGCAGGTCACTAACGGCGCTTGCCGAGTGGCGGGGTGGCGTGGGCCACTCCCGCGGGATCCGCCTCACATGAGCGGTCCCGGCCGCTACCACCTGTTGCTCACCGTGGGGGGGGGGGTCCGGCCGGTGCAGCACGGCTGGTGGGACCGGGAGGAGACCGGTGGGGTGCTGGCCGACTGGCCCGACCAGTAGCCCCGGCACCGTCCGCGGGGTTACTCGTCGGCTGCGTCGTCCTTGGGCTCGGGGTGCCGGACGGCCTTCTTCACGGCCTGCTCCAGCTCGTACCGGCTGATCTGGGCAGTGGAGGCGTGTTCGGTGACGGCCGTGTGGAAGGCGGCGGAGGCCTCGCGCCAGCGGCGCAGCTGGGCGTTGTAGTCGTCACCGGTGAGGCCGGCGAGCCGGGCCCGCTCCTGCTCGGCGGCCCGTTCCAGGGTGATCAGCTCGTCGGGGATCTCATGCACACTCATGGATCCCAGGCGGCGGGCGCCCTGTGTCGGCGGTTGCCCCCACCGGCCGATCGGGTACAGCGCCTTCCGGCGATCAGCCGGTCGTGGCCGGGGCCGGCATCCGGCTGGGCTGCTCAGATATGCCGCCGACGTCCGCGCCTGCGCGGGGCCGGGCCCGCGCGATGTGTCTGCAGGACATCGCGCGTATCCCCTGAACGGGTAGAGGCTGCGGTTTCCCGGGCGCGTCGCTCGGAGTCGCCGCTACGAAGAGCACGACCAGTGATCTCCGAAAGGACTTCGTCGTGCGCTTCGCCCGGACCGCCGCCCTCGCGGCCATGCTCACCCCAGCCGCCGCCCATGCCGTCCCGGCCGCTGATCCCACCGGGCGCGCCGCGGGTCAGGCCGTCACCCTGCCGGTGCGCGACGCCCTGGCCGCTCTGCCCGTCCGCAGTGAGGACCGCACCGGGTATGAGCGCACCAAGTTCAAGCACTGGGTCGACGCCGACAAGGACGGCTGCACCACCCGGGCCGAGGTGCTGAAGGCCGAGGCCGTGATCGTGCCCGAGCAGGGTGCGCGCTGCGCGCTGACCGGGGGAGAGTGGTACAGCCCGTACGACGACCGCTACCTCCAGGGCCCGCGCGGCCTGGACATCGACCACCTGATCCCGCTCGCCGAGGCCTGGGACTCCGGCGCCTTCGCCTGGTCGCCGGCGGAGCGGCAGTCCTACGCCAACGACCTGGGCGACGAGCGGGCGCTGATCGCGGTGTCGGCCGCGTCGAACCGGGCGAAGGCGGACCAGGACCCGACCACGTGGCTGCCGCCCGCGGCCGGCTACCACTGCCAATACGCCACCGACTGGGTCGCCGACAAGACCCGCTGGAACCTGAGCATCGACACCAGCGAGGAAGCCGCCCTGTCGCAGACCCTCAGCCACTGCCCCAACACACCGGTCACCGTCACCCTCGCCCGGTAGAGCCCAGCGGCGCCCACCGTTCGCGCGTGCGGGACCCCGGCCGGGTACATAGCCTGGTAATGCTCGGGGCGAGCGGGAGAGGTGTGCCATGCCCCGAACGATCTGGACCGGCGCGATCACCTTCGGCCTCGTCACGGTGCCCATCAACGTGGTCGGCGCGTCTGAGGACCACAGCATCCACTTCCACCAGTACCACCTGCCCGACCAGGGCCGGGTTCGCTACCGCAAGGTGTGCGAGCTGGAGGACCGTGAGGTCCCCCAGGACGAGATCGGCAAGGGGTACGAGCTGACGAAGACGCAGGTCATCCCGATCACGGACGACGACCTCGCGAACCTTCCCCTGCCGACCGCGAAGGCGATCGAGATCGATGCTTTCGTCCCGCTGGAGTCGGTCGACCCGATCCGGATCGCCGAGGGCTACTACCTCCAGCCCGCCGGCCAGGTCGCGGCCAAACCGTACAAGCTGCTGGTCAAAGCCCTCTCCCGCTCGTCGAAGGTGGCCGTCGCGAAGTACGCCTGGTCCGGCCGCGAACGCCTCGGCCTGCTGCGGGTACGCGACGACGTCCTGGTCCTGCACGCCATGCGCTGGCCCGACGAGATCCGCGACCCCACCGAGCTCCTACCCCCGCCCACCCAGGTCTCCGAGGAGGAAATCGCCGGCGCGCTCGCCCTGATGGACACCATGACCGTCGACCGGCTGGAAGGCCCCGAGTTCACCGACCGCTACACCGAGGCGATCGCCCAGATCATCGAGGCGAAACGCGAGGACAAGCCGCTCCCCGTGGTGGAGGAGCCGGAGCAGCCGGCCCAGGTGCTGGATCTGATGGCCGCGCTGCAGGAGTCGGTGTCCAAGGCGAAGGCCTCGCGCGGCGACGCCGGGCCGGCCGAGGTGCACGAGCTGCCGCAGCCGAAGAAGAAGACGGCCGCGAAGAAGCCGCCGGCCAAGCAGGCCGGGGCGAAGAAGACGGCGGGCCGTCGGCCGCGCAGCGCCTGACCCGACGACGCGGTTGACGGAGTCGTGCTCAGCTTGTTCTTTAACCTCCGGCTGTGCCGTGGCGGGTGATTGATGACGTGTTGCGGGTGAGCTCTGCGAGGTAGGCATCCAGCGGCTGGAGCCGCCCTGGCAAGGACTCGCGAAGGTCCCACCATCGGATGGCCGCGATCTCGTTGTTGGGCTGGAAGAGCTGTGAGACGTCGGCGGCTAGGCCGGTAAATAGGGCACCGTATTCGGCATGCTGGTCGGGCGCCAGAGTGAAGCTTGCGAAGCCGACGAAACGCAACTGCCCTTGGGGGACGTGGTTGGTTTCCTCCAGTAACTCGCGCGCGGCCGCCTGGCGAGGGGTCTCATCAGGGTCGATCTGTCCGCCTGGCAGTTCCCAGGCCTGCCGGAACCGGTCGAAAACCATCAGAACGCGGCTGCCGTGCCACAGGGCTACCAGCGCCACGGGCAGGGGTGCGTCACCGGGTGGCATGTCTTCCGCGGCCAGAACGAAGGAGACCAAGGCGTTGCCGCGGTCGTCGACGGCAAGCGGCGGGGGGTGAGGGGCAGCCATCTCGACATGATGCCCACGCTGCTCCGGCATTATCCTGACTCATACCTTTTTGTCGTCGAACAGCGTTCCCGAACTGGTTCACTCAGGTGGGCGTTCGCCGGATGCCGAGGCGGCCTTCGTCTGATCATGTGCTCCGACCAAGGTGCACGTGACCACGACGAAGGCCGTGAGGATGAGTCTGCTGCTTGCAGCTGGCGTGGGGGAAGCGCCGGAAGCGGCCGACCGCTGGACGTGGCTGATCATCGCCGCATACACCCGGCTCCGGCTCGCCCGCCCGCTGGCCCGGGACCTGCGGCACCCGTGGGAGAAACCGGCCACACCGGGTCGGCTCACCCCTGCCAGGGTCCGCCGGACGTTTCGGAACCTCCGCCAGCACATGTCCTGTCCCGCCCAAGCACCGAAACCCCACCGGCCCGGCCCCGGACGACCACCCGGCACAAGGAACAGACACCGGGCAGCCCGCTACGACGTGGGCAAAACCGTCCGACGCGAGAAGACAATCATCGCCCTACGACGGTTGAAAGGGTTAAAGAACAAGCTCACGGCTGGTTCAGGATGTCGTGGCCGCCGATGCGCCGCCAGACGATGTGCTGGTCGCCGCGGCGGTGCTCGGTCCCGTACTCCCAGGTGGCGCGTCCTGCGGGGCCGACGCCCATGGACCAGGTGAGTGCGTAGACGCCGGGTGTCTGCCGGACGCGCTTGACGCGCAGGCCGGGGCGGAAGCGCCCGGTGCGCAGGTCGGGGACGAACGCGCGTAGGACGACGTGGTGAAAGCGTTGGCGCTGCTGGGGGGTGAGGCGGTCCAAGTCGGAGGTGAAGCGGGGCCGGGTCTCGTAGGTCGGCACGTCGGTCCTCCGGGAAGCGAGAAGCCCCCGGCACTGCCGGGGGCGGAGAGTCGGTGACGTAGTGCAGGGCGCGGCGTCTTGGCCGCCGGGTGGGGGAGCGGTATGTAGATGGGCGCTGGTTGACGGTGGAGTCGTCTACTGGCGGTTTCCCGGTGTTTGTGAGGCGGGTGTGATTGGCTGCCGCGCAGCATTTACATGGCCCTGGTGGTGTCCGCCGGGCGGGCACGGTGGCGCCGCGAACGCTCGCCGGGCGGGATCAGCCGTGAAGTCCCGCCGGCAGCTGCGCGAGGGCCGCCTCCCGGATCTCGGGGAACGAGCCGGTCATGTCCGTCCCCTGCCTCGAGCGAGGCAGCACCCGCCCGCCCGTGTGTACGGCCAACTGGGTTCGGAAGGCATCCCACTTCGGCTCCGTTGCCCACCCGGCGAGCAGGGCAGGGCTGTCCACGGCCACGGTCAGCATCGGCTCGGGCAGGGACCAGGTCATGGGTGATGCCTTCCCCGCTGGCCGCCAGGAGCACGGTGAGCAGGGTTGGGTCACTCGGCGGGTCGGCCGGGGGCGACCGCGCCTATTCGAGGATGCCGAGGGCGGTGTCGGGCCGACAGTGGTCCGCAGGCCGGGACGTGCTGGAGCAGGGCGTTGAGTGCCTGCTGCCGGGGGCGGGGCGGCACCGGCCGCTGCGGGCTGCGGCCCAGCAGGCGCCGGTTGCGGGGCTGCTCGTCCACGCGCGCGTCGAGTTCCCGGCGCCGGTCGAGGGCCTCTCGAACGGTGTCACCGAGGCTGAAGGTGGCGAACATGACCAGCTTGGCGGTCTGGGGATCCCGGCCGGCTTGGGTCACGGCCTGGTGGATCGCTTTCCGGTACGCCTTGCCGTCCTCGATCGACATGGCCATGCCTACGATGACGTCCGCGTGCAGCGCCGCTGCCTGGAAGCCGAGTCCGCCTCCGCCCGTCTGGAGGATGACGGGCTGGCCCTGCTCGGACGGCGGGATGGGGAGGGGGCCTCGCGCGCCGACGTGCCGGCCCTGCAGATCGATGGGCCGGACGTGAGCGGGATCGGTGAACTGGCCGTTCTTGTCGGGGGCGCCGGCCTGGTACTCCCAGCTGCCCCAGAGCGCTTGCACGATCTGAATCGTCTCGTGCAGCCGTTCGTACTTCTCCAGGTGTGGCGGCATGGGCTTGCCGTAGTTGGCGAACTCGGCCGGGTCGTTGGTTGCGATGGCGTTCCATCCGGCCCGGCCATGGCTGATCACGTCAATCTCTGTTGTTCAGATGGGGGTGTTCTCGTCGGGGACGAAGGGGTCTCCGTGGCCGGGGACGATCAGGGCGGGCTTGAGGGCGAGGATCTTGCGACGGGAGGTGCGCAGGCCCTCGTGGTCGTCGGAGGTGGGGTCTTCGGCGGGGCCGTCGACGGTCCACCAGGCGTGGGTGAGGACGACGGTCCCTTCGGCGGTTTCCGCGACGGTGGAGATGTCCTGGGGGGTGTGGCCGGGCGTTTCGATCAGGCGGATCGAGGGGGAGAGCTGGTGTCCGTCGGCGGGACGGTCGTACCAGAGGTGGTTGTGGTAGGTGGCCCAGACGTCGTGGGCGCGTGCGTTGGGGAAGAGGGCGGCGTTGAGGGTGTGGTCTGGGTGGTGGTGGCTGAAGACCACGTCGGTCACCTGTTCGGGGCTTATGCCGGCGGCGGCGAGCGGGTCCAGGATGAGTTTGCGGTCCTCGACCATGCCGGGGTCGACGACGACGATCGTGTCGCCGTCGCGCAGGAGGCAGACGGTCGAGGCGACGTGCCACGGCTTCTCGCGGCCGTCGCGGTCCGCGTTGCGTGCGTCGAGGCTGTCGTAGCCGGTGGTCAGCAGGGTGAATGTGGCCGTCATGAGAGGCGATGGTCCTTCGTTGATCGTGGGGAACGACCGGATGGAGGGCGGGTTGGGCCGTCCATGCCGGGGGCTTGAGGGCGTGCGAAACCGCGCCCCGGCGCGGGTCCGGTGAACCGGCGGCGGGGCGGGGGTGGCTCGACTCAGTCGGTGGTGGTCTGCGTGCGGCGGGCGTAGGCGCGGGCGGCGCGGGCGCGGTCGCCGCAGCGCACCGAGCACCAGTGGCGGCGTCCCGCGCGGAGCAGGTAGCGGTTGCAGGGGGTGGAGGGGCAGGCCGTCAGCCGTTCGGCGTCGGGTCCGGTGAGCAGGTCGGCGGCGTCGGCGGCGAGGATGCCGAGGGCCTGGTCGACGATCTGGTCGATGGGGTGCGGGGCGGTGCGGTGCATGCCGCGGACCGAGTCCCAGCCGAGCGGGGAGGCGGTGGGGACCCTTGTGAGGGCGTCGTTGACGGCCGCCAGCGCGGTGGCGGGAGCCGGATGCCCGCCGACCTGGGCGGCGAGCAGGGCGCGAACCTGCTCGCGCAGGGAGCGCAGACGTGCCGCGCAGATCTCCTGCATACCGGCGTCCGCGGGGGCCAGGTTGTGGTCCACCAGCCACTGGTTGGCGCCGGAGGGCGTGCCCAACGCATCGAGGAACTGGCCGCCCGGCAGGGCGATGGCGCTGTTGGCCAGGTCGAGGGCGGGGTAGTGCTCAGCGCCCGGTGCCGGCGGCAACCCCGGGCCGACTGCATCAACGGTGGTGGCGGTAACGGTCTCACTCACGCACCTCACGCTACAGCTTGCTTCTATCCGTGACAAACGCCTATGGTCACGGATGTAAGCCAATCTATCCGTGAGGTGATTTCGTCATGGCAGCAACCGTCGCGTCCAGCGAGCAGGTCCCCATCCGTGTCTTCGGCGGTCCGACCGCCCTCATCGAGTACGGCGGGCTGCGGTTCCTGACCGACCCGACCTTCGACGCCCCCGGCACCTACCCCTCCGGCCTGGCCAAGACCGCGCCCGCCTCCGCCACGCCCGCTGATCTGGGCCGCATCGATGTGGTGCTGCTGTCGCACGACGAGCACGACGACAACCTCGACGCCTCGGGCCGGACCCTGCTCGCCGATGTCCCCCTGACCCTGACCACGCCCAGTGGCGCAGGCAGGCTGGGCGGCACCGCACGCCCTCTGAAGGACTGGGAGTCCATCGAGCTCGACCGCCCCGGTGGCGGCACGGTCACCGTCACCGGCGTCCCGGCCCTGCACGGCCCCGGGTCGCGTGAGGACCTCGAACCGGTCGTCGGTGAGGTCGTCGGTTTCGTCCTGAGCGGTGACGGCCTGCCCACCGTTTACGTCAGCGGCGACAACGCCCAGCTCTCCCTGGTCCGCGAGATCGCCAGCCGTTTGGGCCCGGTGGACACCGCGGTGCTGTTCGCCGGCGCGGTCCGCACTCCCGTCTTGGACCGCGCGCTGCTCACGCTCGACAGCGCTCAGGCCGCCGAAGCCGCCCGCATCCTGGGCGCCCGCCGGATCGTGCCGGTTCACTACAACAGCTGGGCCCACTTCACCGAGGGCCGCGACGAACTCGAAGCCGCCTTCACGGCCGCCGGTCTCGCCGACCGCGTCGACTTCGGCGTCCGCGGCTGACCCCACGCACGCCTGGCGCACAGCCGGGCGCCGACCGACACAGACACGCCGCTGCTGTCGCCCGGCACCCGGCCCCACCTCCCGCACCACCGAAGGACCGCACCACCATGACCGACCCGATCCGCGGCACCCGCCACGGCTCCGCCCCCGCCCCCCTGTCCATACTGGACTCCGCCATGACCGGCACCGGCCAGAGAGCCGCGGAGGCCCTGGCCGGCAGCATCGAACTCGCCCGGCTCGCCGACCGGCGCGGCTTCACCCGCTACTGGATGAACGAGCACCACGCCATGCCCGGCGTCTCCACCTCCAGCCCGCCCGTCCTGCTGGCCCGGCTCACCGCGGAAACCAGCAGGCTGCGGCTCGGCGCGGGCGGGATCATGCTCCCCAACCACCCGCCGCTGGTCGTCGCCGAACAGTTCGGCATGCTCGACGCCCTCGCCCCCGGCCGCATCGACCTGGGCCTGGGCCGCGCCCCGGGCACCGACCACACCACGGCCGCCGCCCTGCGCCGCGGCACGAGCGGCACCGAGGACTTCCCCCAGCAGGTGGCCGAACTGCTGCACTTCCTCGGCGACGACTTCCCCGCCCAGCACCCCTACGCCGACCGCGTGTACTCCGTACCGGGCCCCGCCCAGGACCGGCTCAACGGCGTCACTCCGCCCACCGGCCGCCTGCCGGTGTGGCTGCTCGGCTCCTCGGGCTACTCGGCGCAGCTCGCCGCCCAGCTCGGCCTGCCGTTCGCCTTCGCCGCGCACTTCAACCCGCGCGATGTCGTGGCCGCCCTGCGCCTGTACCGCGAGCGGTTCACCCCGTCCGAGACCCTCGCCGAGCCGTACGCGCTGGTCAGCTTCACCATCGCGGCATCCGACGACGAGCGTGAGGCCCGCCGCCAGGCTGGCACCCTCGCACACGCCATGCTCCGCATGTTCCAGCGCAAGTCCTACCTGCTGCCGTCCCCCGAGGAAGTGGACGCCTACACCTACGACGCCCAGGAACGCCAAGCCGTCAACAGCTGGCTGGACCACGTCCCGCACGGCACCCCCGAACAGGTCACCGCCCACCTGAACCAGGTCCAGCGGGACTCCGGCGCCGACGAGCTCATGATCGGCAGCGTCGGCCACTCCGTCCAGGCCCGGCTGCGCTCCACCGAGCTGATCGCCGACGCCTACGGCATGCCCGACCACTTGCACTGACGCGGGACGGGCAACCCGACGCCCACCGCTGTTCACCGCCGATCCCCCTGCAGTTCCAGGAGTCCCCGTGGCCACCGTCCTCACCCTGTCCGGCAATCCCGCCCGTACCTCTCGTACCGCTCTGCCGGCCGAGCACACCGCCGCGGGCCTGCGGAGCCGCGGTCACCGCTCCCACGTACTCGCCCTGCGCGACTTGCCCGCGGCACCGCTGCTCTCCGCAAACACCCACGACACCTCGCTCGTCCGCGCCGTGAACCTGGTCGCCGAGGCCGATGCCCTCGTCGTGGCCACCCCCATCTACAAGGCCGCCTACTCCGGCCTGCTCAAGACCTTCCTCGACCTGCTGCCCCAGCATGCGTTCACCGGGAAACCGGTGCTTCCCCTGGCCACCGGCGGCAGCCCAGCCCACGTCCTGGCCCTCGACTACGCCCTGCGCCCGTTCCTCACCGTGCTCGGCGCCCAGGTCACCCAGGGCTGGTTCGTCCTGGACCGGCACATCACGACCGCCCCGGACGGCGCGATGACCCTCGACCACGACGACGAGCTGCAACTCGCCAACGTCACCGACCAGTTCGTCCGCGCTCTCCCTTCCCGCACACTCCTGACCGCCGCCTGACGACCACCGACCGACCCGCCGGCAGCCCCCACACCCCAGCCTCCGGCATCCCGAAAGTACGTACCCATGCCCCGCACCCTGTCCACCACCACTCCCGCCCCAGCCATACCTGCGGTGCAGAAGCGCACCCTGACCGTACTGCTCGTCTCCCAGATCCTCAGTGGTGTCGGCCTCGCCGCCGGCGTCACCGTCGCCGGGCTGCTGGCCGGGCAGATGCTCCACAACACGTCGCTGACCGGACTGCCCATCGCCCTGCTCACTGCGGGCTCCGCCGGCGCCGCCGTCGTCATCGGACGCGTCTCCCAACGCCTCGGCCGCCGCCCCGGACTGGCCGCCGGATATCTCACCGGAGCCCTCGGCGGTGCGGGAGTCGTCGTCGCGGCCGCGCTCGCCAGCCCCGCCCTGCTGTTCCTCTCCCTGTTCCTCTACGGCGCCGGTACCACGTCCAACCTCCAGGCCAGGTACGCGGGAGCCGACCTCGCCGCACCCCATCAGCGCGCCCGCGCCACCTCCACCGTCATCGTCGCCACCACCGCCGGCGGCATCGCCGGACCTCTGCTCGCCACCCCCGCCGGGCACCTCGCGACCGCCCTCCGACTGCCCGAACTGACCGGCCTGTTCCTCCTCTCCACGGTCGCGTTCACGCTGGCCGCACTCACCCTGCTCGTATGGCTGCGCCCAGACCCGTTGCTGCTCGCCCGCACTCTGCCCGCCACCCCTGCTGAGGGTGCACCCGCGAATTCCTCCTCTCGGCCCGGGCCCGGACTCATCGTCGGCGTCGTGGTCCTGGTCCTCAGCCAGCTCGTCATGGTCGCTGTGATGACCATGACCCCCATCCACATGCACGCCCACGGCTTCGGCACCGCCGCGTCCGGCCTGGTCATCGCCCTGCACACAGGCTCCATGTACCTGCCGTCGCCCCTGGCGGGCCGCCTCGTCGACCGATTCGGTGCCACGGCGATGAGCGTGGTCACTGCCGGCACGCTGCTTGCCGCGGGAGTAGCCGCCGCCCTCGCGCCCGGCCACTCCTTCCCCCTGATCACCCTCGCCCTCGTCCTGCTCGGCCTCGGCTGGAGCTTCGGCCTGGTCACCGGCACCGCGATCGTCACCAACAGCACGTCCCTGGCCACCCGCGCCAAGACTCAGGGTCTGGTCGACGTCGCCATCGCCATCGCGGGCGCGGTCGGCGGCCTGGCCTCCGGCATCGTCGTCGCCTTCGCCAGCTACCCGATCCTCGCCGTTCTGTGCGGCATCCTCGCCTCCGTGGCAGCGCCTGCGGCGATCGTCGCGGCCCGTAAGAGCTCCGCGCGTGCCTCGGGATCGGCCAGGTAGGTCACAGGCGCGGATCGGCGGCCAAGACCTCCGCTGACTCGAAGAGACGACAACGCGAAAGAAGAAGACGACCGCAAGGAAGCCGCCGGCCAAACAGGCCGGCGCGAAGAAGGCGGCGGGCCGTCGGCCGCGCAGCGCCTGACCCGACGACGCGGTTGACGGTGACGGTGTCGTGGTCACGGCTGGTTGAGGATGTCGTGCCCGCCGACGCGCCGCCAGACGATGTGCTGTTCACCGGGGCAGTGCTCGGGTCCGTATTCCCATGTGGCGCGTCCTGCGGGGCCGGCGCCCATGGACCAGCTGAGTTCGTAGACGCCGGGTGCCTGCCGGACGCGCTTGACGCGCAGGCCGGGACGGAAGCGGCCTGTGCGGAGATCGGGGACGAATGCGTTCCGGACGACGTGGTGGAAGCGCCGGCGCTGGGCGGGGGTGAGGCGGTCCAGGTCGGTGGTGAAGCGGGGCAGGGTCTCGTAGGTGGGCACGTCGGTCCTCCAGGCAGCAAGAAGCCCCCGGCGTTGCCGGGGGCGGAGAGTGAGTGACGTGGTGCAGGCGGCGTCCTTGGCCGTCAGGTGGGGGAGCGGTACGTACATGTACGGGTGCTGGCGTCTGCTGGCGGTTTCGGGGCTTGTGGGGCCTGTGTGACTGGCTGCGGCGCAGCATTTACATGGCCCTGGTGGTGTCCGCCGGGCGGGCACGACGGCGTCGCGAGCGCCCGCCGGGCGGGATCGGCCGTGAAGTTCCGGTGAACTCTCCCGCCTCACGGGATCGCGCTTTTTCGCAGGTCAGGGCCGGTGTGTGCTGTGGGGATGCTGAGTGTCGCGAAGGTTCAGAGGCGTAACGCGTGGCGGTACTACGTGCGTGGAGTCGCGTTCGGGGACGGCCGCCGCCCGGCCGGACAGTCGTTGAAGGCCGCCCAGGAGCTGGCCGGGCTGCCACCGGGGCGGTGGCTGGGACGTGGTCTGCGTGCGCTGGGGCTTACCGCGGGCGCGGAGGTGTTGAAGCGTCAGCTGGAGCTGTTGTTCGGCGAGGGCCGGCACCCGGACGCCGACCGCATCGAGCGCGGCCTCCTGGACGACGGCGTCGACGCGGCCACGGCACGACGCGAGACCGTGCTCGGGCAGCCGATCGAGGAGATCGAGGCCCGCAAGCAGACCCCGCTGCTCGCCCTGGACTTCACCTTCCGACCGCAGGCGTCCCTGATCGTGCTGTGGGCGCTGGGAGACGACCAGACCCGCCGGGTCATCGAGCGGGCGCACGAGCGGGCCGTCGCCAGGGCGCTGCGCTGGCTCGAGGACGAAGTCGCCGAGACCCGGTGGTCCTCGGGCCGTGGCCGCGCGAAGACGCCGGCCCTCGTGGTCGCCGCCTTCCGGCACTACGACAACCGCGACGGCTTCCCCCTCCTGCACGACCACTGCCTGGTCCTCAACCGCGTCCAGCGCCTGGACGACAACGGTGAGCCGGTGTGGGGCGCTTTGGACACCTACCGCCTGTACCAGAACGTGGTGGCCGCCGGGACTCTCTACACCCTCGCGATCACGACCGAGGTGTGCGAGGAGCTCGGGTTGGCGACCGTGCCCCGGGAGGTGACGCCGGGCCTGCGCCCGGTCATGGAAATAGCCGGTGTCGACTCCGAGCTCATCGACTGGTCCTCCACCCGCCGCCAGCAGATCGAGGACGTCCTGGAGGGCCTCACCTACAAGTACGCGCAGAAGCACGGGCGGCTGCCCGGCGAGAAGGCCCGGCACGGCCTGGGGTGGTGGGCGGCGCAGGACACCCGTCGCGAGAAGAAGACCCCGCGCCCGCTGGAGCAGCTGCTCGCGTGGTGGAAGGCATCCGCGCTGCTGAAGTTCGGCAAGCAGGTGGTCGACGGGCTCCTGCACCGCTGCCGCGCGGCGGGGGCGGCGATCCGGGCCCGGGTGGACCCGGTGGTCGACACCGCGCTCGCCGCCGTCGACGTCGCCGCGGTCGTCTTCACCGTGCGCGGCAGGTTCGCCCGCCGCCACGTCCTGGCCGAAGCGCGCCGGCACCTGCTGGAGACCCTGCGCGGCCGCGAGTTCACGCGCGGCCTGGACGACTACATCGCCAGCCGCGCCCTGTCCGACCACGGCCGCCAGACCACCGATCCCCAGCCCGGCCGCCGGGCCCCGGCCGCCGACCAGATCTTCTACACCGCAGACTTCCCCGAGCCCGACCCCTGGTGGATCGCCGGCACCGACGGCAAGCCGCCCCGGGAGTCGTCCCGCTACGAGCGGGCCCGGGTCGCCAGCCTCGCCGTACGCAACGCGATCCGCGCCGCCCGCACCGCGGCCGCCGGACAGGCCGACGCCCCGGCCGCGACGTCGGCCGCGCACACCGACGACCAGCACCACGACCCGGCGTCAGCCCCGCCGCACGCCGTCGACCACCCCGGCCGGGACGCCGCCCTCACCCCGACGCAGCGGGCCGCCGCCATCCACGCCCACCAGCAGGCCGCGATGCCCGAGGAGTACCTCGGTGGCCGCACGACCGACGCGGCGACGTGGCTGCGCACGCCGAAGAACCTGGAGCGGCTCGCCGCCTTCACCCGCGCCGCCGACGCCCGCCGCCGCGCCTACGAGGACAACAAGCCCCCGGCGGCGCCCGACGTCCCGGACGACGGCCGCCGCCAGGAGCACGAGCAGCAGAACCAGCAGCCCGGTCACGGCCAAGGCCCCGGACCCCGGCCGTGACCGCCCGGCGGGACGCAGCCCGAAGTCACCGCGCCAGCATCCGGCACGCACCCGGCGCTCCGGCCCCGGAGACATCAGGACGCGGCGAGAGTACGGGGACCGCCCCCGTGAACGAGGAGGACCCCGTGGTCGACCTGATCCTGATACAGCTCTCGCCGGAGCAGCGGGAGCGCCTGGAGCACCTTGCCGACGCCAGCCGACTGCGGACGGCGCTGTACCCGTCGCCGAAGCCGCATCCAATCCGGCGCCGCTTGCGGCGGTACCCCGGTGGCCGGCCGAACCCGTGGCGCACCGCGCGCCTTCGCCGCCGCCACTTCTGGTGAGTGGACACGGTGGACTCCACCGCGTACCCGGTGGGCACGGTGGACGGTGTGACGCCCGGAGAGTGGAGCCCACCGTGGAGATCCACCCGAGGAGAGTGGAGTCCACCCCAGAGCGCACCGGGTGGGAGTGGGCTCCACCGCGACATCGGGTGGACTCCACTCCGACGCACCCGGCCGGTGGGAGGCGCGGGACATCGAGGCATCCGGTGCGCGCACCGACGCCGTCGCGCACCGCCGGGCACCGCACCGTGGTGCGCGCGAGGCGACGCGCACGCACCGGTGAACTCAGCCCTGGCGCACTGGTGCGCACCTCTGTCCGGCCCGATGCAGCGGGCACCCGCTGACCCGCCGCCAGCCTCTCCGTACGTGATCTGCCACACAACGTAGGTCTACATAACGCGCATTCGGGACTTCGAAGAGGTCGCGGTCAAGGGGGCGTGTGATATAGGAACCCGGCTCCGGCTGGGCCTCTTGGCGACGGGGCCGCGCACCGCATCGGCCCGCACCGCGTGGCCCGGTGCGCACCATCAGGAACGCGCGGCGCACCGCACCACCGCACCGGGTGCGCACCGCCGCCCGAACGGTGCGCGCACCGAGCGCACCACTGCACCGGGAGTGGATTCCACCGTGTGGAGTGGACCCCACTCGGTGGACTCCACCGCACCCGGTGGCCGGACGGGGTGGACTCCACTCGATCGACGGCACCGGGTGGAAGTGGATGGCGGCACGGCGGAGGAGTGGGCGCCACCCGTTCCACCGCCCACGGCCGGTCGTGCACCCCCATGTCCACCTCCGCTACCTACGGCATCACCATCGAAAACGGGCAGCGCCCGGGGGAGGAGAGATCTCCGTCCCCGGGCGCCGTCCCAGCCGGTCCGGCTCAGGCCGCGGCCGTCGGCCGCCCGGCGTAGGCGTCGCCGCGGGCGTCGGCGAGGAACTGGTGGACCTGGTCGACCTCCTGCATACACTCGATCAGGAACCCGGCAGCGATCCACGCGGTGTGCGCCCCGGCCCCGCTCGCAAGGCACCACCGCTTGAGGTACCGGCTCGCCACCGTCACCAGCTGCCCGAGGACGTACGCGGACTCGCAGTCTGCGTGCTCATCGGGCACGGCGGTGAGGTAGTCGGCCAGCAGCAGCGCACCGAACTCACCGATCAGCCGCGCCAGCTCGGGGCCGTCGGCGTGGAACTCCTCCAGCGCGGCCTTCTCCTCCTCGCTGCCCTGCTCCCGCCAGACCAGCTCCACGTAGTCGGCGGCCCGCAGGATCCGCTCCGGGGCGAGCTGGGGCACCTTCGGCGACGTCATCTCCATAACGGCTCCTTGCTGTTCGCTGGCCGGATGCCTGCTGCGCCCGGCCGGTTGCCCTACGGTGCGCGCCCGGCCCTGTGGACAAAGGCCGCGCTCCGGGACGCGGTGTGGGCGTGACTCCGGTCACGGACAAAACTGGACTGCAAGGGGCGGCCAAGGAGGAATCGGGCGCTTGTTGTCGGTGGCCGTCAGACCGCGGTCAAGGGGTGGCTTCACACGGTGGCTCCGGGCCGCGCGCAGATCCGCGCGCGGGCCGGACGACTGCCGACCCGGCCGCGTACGGCCGGAGAAACCCGAGGACGCGATGACCACCGCACCCGACCCGCACACCCGGCCGGCCCCGGCGGATAACGCTGCGACGGTGGGCCCTACGGCGAGCCCCGCGACAAGCCCCGCTCCCAGCCCCGCAGCCTCCAGCCGCCGTCTGACGGTTGTTGCTGATCAGACCCCCGATTCGCCTGCCCCGGCCGGCTGCAACTCCTCTTCTCCAGGTACTGATGTACCTGGAGAAGCGTCCCGGCCCCGGAAGGCCGTGGCGACGAAGGCCGGCGCGGACCTCTGTGGCGAGGTCCTGCTCACCCTCGCCCGGCTGCGCTTGGCCACACCCCGCCAGCTGAAGGCACTGCTGCTGCCGCATCAGCAGGACACCGACCACGTCCGCCGCGCGCTGCGCAACCTGCTCGCCGAATCCCCGGCCCTGGTCGGACGGACCCACCGTGCCCAGCAGAGCTACTGGTACTGCACCTCCGCAGGCCTCGCCGAAGCCGCCGCCTCCGGTGAGCTCGCGTCGCCTGTCGGCCGGACGACGGGTAAGCGCATCGCGGCCAGCAAGACGGGCCTTCGGGAGCACGGTCTCGCCCTGGTCGACACCGTCATCGCCTTCCACCAGGCGGAGGTGGCCGATCACGCCGACTGGCAGGTGGAAGTCGCCCACCCCACCCCGGCCGGGAACCTGGTGCCCGATGGCGTGGTGCTCCTGGCCGATGGCTCCAGCGCGTTTGTGGAGATCGACCGCACCACGTCCTATGCCGGCCTGCTTGCCAAGCTGGAGCGCTACGACGCCTACCGCAACGCACCGGCGTCCGGGCACGGCAACGCCGCCCGCCCCCCGCGCAACCACTGGCAGGAGACCTACGCCGGGCCGTCGCTGGAGCGGCCCTTCCCGCTGCTGCTGTTCGTCTTCGCCCCGGCCAAGCGCCGCGCGGCCCCGGAAACGAGGGAGGCCGCCTTCCACGACCGCGCCCGGCCGAACTGGCGGATCACCGTGGCGACGACGACCCTGCACCAGCTCATCCGTGACGGGGCCAACCGGCCGGTGTGGCGGATCGTCGGTCACGGTGAGGACCGGCGGGTGCTGACCGCAGCGCCCAGCCCGCGATGAGCACAGTGGGCCCGGCCTCCACTCGGGCCGGGCCCGCCGGCTCTGATCGGCTGTCGGTGGCGGCTGGAAAACTGATCGCATGAACGGAGACGAGCAGCTGCTGAACCGGCGCGTCTACGGCGCGGATCATGACGACCCTCACCCCGGCCCGCTCCCGCACCGGACCTACGCCGAGCTGGTCGGCGGGCCGCTGGACGGTCTGCTGCTGGACATCCACGGCTGGCGGGCTGAGGAAGTCGACGACGGTGTCGCCCTGGCCACCGAGCTCTCCCGGTGGCCAGGCGGCCGGGCGCTGTACGACCCACGTCCCGGTGAGCCCCGCACGTCCCGTCCCGGCGTCAGCTGCCGCTTCTACTACTCCGGCGACACACCCTGACGGCCACCTGGCGGCCGCCGTTGCCTCGAGCGGGGCGGGGCCGCCGCCCCGCAGTGCTACGAGCCGGGCTCCTGGTGCAGGTCCAGGAAGAAACGCAGCCGTACTCCGGGCTCGCCGGGTTCCCGCATCGTTCGGTCCGCCGGCGCGATCGCGCACCGCGCGGCGAGCAGCTCCTGGACCGCGAAGGCGGTCTCGTCATCGGCGGCCGCGACCTCCACCACGGCCAGGCCTGGCACCGCCACATGAGCTTCGTTGATCTCCCTCATGCCACACACGACGCGCCGTCGCCCGGGCAGGTTCTCCCGCCGGGGCGGCTTCACCCGGCCGAGTACACGAGCGAAGCGCGGCTAGACGCGCGTGCTGACGTAGCGCACGCCCGGGCCCCATCGCTCCCTCACCGGGGCCATGCACCACTGGCACAGGGGGCATCCGCCACTGCCGTACTTGTGGGTCTTGCGCTGGCAGCTGGCGCACCGTCCGACACGCTCACCGGGGCAGGTCAGCGCGGAGGGGTCGGGCTCCGAGATCGGCGGCGGGGCAGTGGTCATCGTGGTTCCTGTTCCGGGCCGGGTGACCTTCCTGTCACCTCACCCACAGGGTATCGACCAACCAGCACGACTGTTCGATTCGCCGCGCGGGTGACTCCGGCACGGTGACACCGCCCCACCCACCACACCGGGGAGAGGCGGCGTCACCGGACAACGGGCCGGGCCAGGCCAGGGTTACCCCCCTTCGCCAGCGCGGCGAGCGGGGAGCGCCGGCCTTTCTCCACCGTGCGCAGCTCCTCCCCGTTGGCCTCGGGATGGTCGGGGACCAACGCGTCGACGGAGGCGGTGGTTAGAGGGCGACGCCGACGGCCCCGGCCCGGCTGGTGCCGGAGCGGACCGCGACCGACTGATTCACTCGTCCGGGCACGGGTCCTCCCGCGAAGCCCCCCGGTCGGAGGCCGCGTTCTGGGAGGCTTTCCGCATGCGCGAGGACGTGGACGAGGACCTGGCCGTGACGTCGTACGCCACCGCACAGCGGCCCGGTGACCGGGCCTTCCAGTGTGACGCGACCGCCGTATACACGACCCCGGACGGCACCCGCGCCTACGTCCTGCTCGACGGCGTCGGCGACACCCCGGCCGTCCGCTCCTGGACCCGTACCGCAGCCCGCCGCCTGGCCCGCGCGGCCGCCGAACACGCGGACGCGGAGGCTGGCCTGCGCGCCGAGTACGACCACTACGTCGCCGATCCCGCCCGCACCGCCGGCCACGGCCTGCCCTGCGCGGCGGCCGTCGTCGCCGCCCATGTCCCCGGCGGCCTGTTCTCGGTGGCCTGGTCCGGCGACGCCCGCGCCTACCTCCTCCTCGACGGCCACCTGCGCCTGCTGACCGAGGACCACAACGCCCGCCGAGCGTGTGACGGGGACCGCAACCTGATCACCGCCTGCCTCGGGGAAGCCCGCAGCGACGAGGAGACCGAACAGATCTGGGGCCATCCGGCCATCGAGTACCTGCGCGGCCCGGCCCGGCCGGGCTGGCTCCTGCTCGCCTCCGACGGCGCCTACGAACCCCACGAGGACGCCGGCCACGATCTGGCCGGCTACCTGACCGGCGACCCGCACGCCGCCGCCGAGCGCCTGGTCGACGACGCCGTCCGGCGCGCGCACGAACTGAGCGACCCATACGCGGACAACGCGTCCGTCCTCGTCGCCCGCATCACCTGCTGAGGAGACCGCCGATGAACACCCCGCCCGCCCCCATCGACACCCGCGACCAGCACATCACCGACCTGCGCGCCGCGCTCCAGCGCGCCATCTCCCTGCTTGGCTTCGCCGCCGGACGGGAGGTGGCCACCGACCCCCGGCAGGCCGGTCTGCTGCTGGCGGCCGCCGACGACATGACGCAGCTCCTGAACCGCACCGCCCCGTGAGCCAGGACCTCTGGAGGGCCGCCACGCTCCGGCGCCGTCACCGCGGCGGTGGAACGTGGCGGATTTCCGGGTTCGGGTGCTGGGGGCGGGGGTGATACGGAATGCTGGCGCTGACAACGTCTGAAGTGGGGAGGGCCTTGTGGTGACGTCGCGGCTGCGTGACCCGGACCGGCCGTGTGTCCTGCCCGGTGACCCGTCGTGGCTGCACGAGGTTCGGTACCTTGAGGAAAAAGTACTCCGCGTCGTCGCCGCAGCCGCCAACGCCGCCGCCTTCCGGTTCGACGCCGCCCGGTACGTGCTGTCCGTCGGCGTGCTGGAGGGAGCGGCCTCCGTCATCGGCCGCCTGGCCGCCGAGATGGACGAGCCGGCCGACAGCGAGCGCGAGGGCATCAGGGTGCTGTTCCTGCCCGGATGGGAACTGGACTACCTCTGGCAGGTCCTGGCCGCATTCCGCCGCGCGCAGGCCGGTGAGCCCGAGGCCGCCGACCTGCGCGAGCTGCTGGACGGTATCGGAGAGGGCCAGGGCCGCACCGTTGAGCAGATCACCGAGGATCTGCAGCGTGTCGCGGCCATGCTGATGCTGGACATCCCGGCCGTGCCCACGTTGGCCGCCGCGGCTCTCCACTCTCTCGGGCTGCCGTCCGGCAACCCCGGTCCTCCGCCCGACGCCGCTGCCGTGCACGAGGCGGTGGTGCAGGTACGAGCCGGGTGGGCCGCAGCCGGCGTCCGCTGACCAGCCGCCCTCTGCCACCGCGAGCACCGATGGGCCTGCCGGGGCGCCCCCGGGCCACCGGAGATGCCCGACGTTCCGTACCCCGGCAGATCAGGAGCCCGTGATGCGGTCGAAGCCACTCAGCATCGGCGTCAGCTCCTGAGCACACCCGCACACGGTGCACAGCCGCGTTCCCGGGTTCTCGGCGACGTTCAGCGCGCGCTCCAGATCGAGCAGCGGCGCGCCCGGCGGTGCTTCCTCGCAGTCCGGCGCGTGCAGCACCCCCCGGGCCGGGCCCCGACCCTCGCGCACCTTCGCCAGCACCCAGCCCGAAGGCCGGCGCTCCCCGAGGATCTCGCGGACCACCGACGTCGGCGGCGCGGGCGGAAGAGGCTCGGTGGGGACCTGGTCGTAGTCGACGCCGTCGACCGGCCGCACATGGTCGGGAGCCCGGACCCACACCCGGTACTCCGCCGCCTCCACCCCGCCGTTTTCGAGAACCCGGTACGACGGCAGCCCCACCAGGTACACCCAGCCCGTCCCGGTCTGCCGCCGCCTCCACAGCCTGGCGACGACCTCCTGCTCCGGCTGCCCGAGCAGCGGGTCGGCGGGCAGCACGACCCGCACCGGCACCGGCCTGGCCGCGTCATCGGAGGATGTGGTCACAACCCCACGGTAAGCACCTTCGCTGCCAGCTGATGGATGTCACCGCTCGGGCAGCTTGCGGCGAAGAAGGTCCATCGACTTCTTCACGTCTTCGAGCTGGTTACCGAGCACTCGCATGCGCCAGTCCATGCGTTCCATCCGGGCCGCGGCCGCCAGCGACGCGAACGTCTGCGCCAGCTGTGCCGCGCCTGCCTCGCCCGCCATCGCCTTCTTGACGTACCTGGCGGCCATTCCCTCGTACCGCCTGGCGCGCTCCACCGCGCTCTCGTACTCGGTCGCGTCGTCGTGCTGGGTCATGCAGCCCCTCCCCGGTTGATCTCTTCGCACCGTTGTACCGACCCCGCCGCGCACGCGGGCCGCCTACGGGTTTTCGGGCCGGAAAGTTGTCCACAGATCGCGGTCCGGGCCCACCTTTCGCCGCGCTCTGTCCACAGGCCAATCCGCCTAGACAGGGGGTGTCCGCTTCTGGGTGTGAGGTGCCCCGGAGCACAGCGAAAGGGCACGGCCGATGGCGCAGACGAAGTTCGACAAGCAGGTGGAGGAGTCCGCCGAGTCCCTCGTGTTCGGGATCGGCCGGTTCCTGGCCGGGCGCCCCATGGACGGGGAGCGGAAGACCGACGCGACGTTCTGGCGTACGGGCACCCGCGTCCTGCCCAAGGTCGAAGGAAAGGTGTCCCGTTCCTCCTACCGGGCCGGGTGGCAGTGCCTGGTCTTCCGCCTCAGCTGGCTCGGGGCAGCCGGTGGCGGCGCCTACCTGGTCGGCAGCCACCCGGACACCACCGCGCAGACGGTCCGAGACGTCTGGGCGAACCCGGACCCGCCATCGCCGCCGCGCAGACCGGTGGCATCGGCCTGGTCTCCGCCGCAGCCGTGGGCGGCGCCGTGTACGGGCTGGCGACGCGCAAGCGCCGGGAGTTCATGCGCGAGTGGGTGACCCCTCTGCACGAGGCGCTGGCCGTGCCGCTGGGCATGTCGGAGCTGACGGACCCGCGCCGCGCCGTGCCCAAGAGCGACGGCCACGGTGCCCCCGCGTCCAGCAGCACCATCCCGCTGAAGGGCACCGCCCGCTGCGGTCGGCGGGCTGGACCTGGGGATCCTGGACCGGTCGGCGTAGGAGGAATTCGACGTCGGTGGGGGCCCGTAGGCTTCAAGCTATGGCTGCAGCATCAGGCAGCGTGGGGGAAGGGACAGGGACTTGACGACGGTGCGCCCCACGCATCTCACGGAACGGGTCGGCGTTAGCTTGGTCAGCCTCCAGGTGGTGTCAGAACTGGGATGGCTGTTTCGCGAGCAGGAGACCAGCGACGTCGGAATCGACGCGCATCTGGAGGTCGTGCTCGGCGCGAGCATGAGCCCGGGTACCTCCGGGAAGTCGACTGGCCGACTGTTGGCCGTGCAGATCAAGTCCGGGCCTAGCCAGTTCGCCGGCGCGGCCGACGGCGGTTGGTGGTATCCCTGCGACGCCGCGCACGTCGAGTACTGGACGAGCCACTCGCTGCCGGTCGTCGTCATGCTGGTCGACACGGGAACCCACAGCGTCTACTGGCAGCACGTCAATCGCACGACGTTGGTGTCCACGGGCAAGAACTTCAAGATCTTCGTCCCTGCGGCCCAGCAGCTCGATACGGTCAACGCCGACGCGCTGGCCGCTCCGGCCCGCTCTAAACAGGGCGCCGACCCCGTCACCGAGGCCGCCGATCGTCTGCCGGCGGAAACCCGTCTCCGGCTCCTCAAGGCCCACCGTGCCGGGCGGGCTCACGCGGCGCCGCTGGCCTTGCTCCTCGCCGACTCCGATCCCGCCCACGCCGTCCGCGTACTGCTCACCTCACCCCCTCCCTGGCTGACGGAAGCCGACACCGCGCATCTGGAGGACGTTTGGAGGATCACCGCCTCTTACGCCACCAGCCACGAACTGGGCATGCCGACGGTGAGCGCGCTGGAGCGGGCCGCCACCGTATCCGCCGACAGCCGGGGCCACCTCCTCACTCTGGCTGCACTCGCGGCCGCCTACCAGGGAAGTCCTCAGGCGGCGTCACTGGCCGACCAGGCCGGGGAAGAAGGCGACACCCTTCTCCTCGCTGTCGTCCGGGCTGTGATCGACTCCCCGCAACAGATGCCCGAACACGTACCCGACGTCGTGCAGCAGGCCCTGGCCGCCGGAGACCCGGCCGCCACCGCCGACGCCAACGTCCTGCGATTCACGGCCCACTGCCACCTCACCGCGGGCCGCCACGACGAAGGCGAGGCCGTGCTCGAAAGGGCGCTGCGCCTCACGCCCGGCGATCCTGACATCCAGGCCGAACTTGCACGGTGCCTCCTGTACCGCAACGTGGTCGGGGCTCCCCGGCAGGCCTTCCTCGACATCGGCCGGGCCATGCGTCTGGCGTCGGCCGCGCGCGCCGAGTACCGGCGCTGGCGGGGCCCGAGTATCCGGGCGGCACGCGTCCTGCTTAATGCCCGTGTCATGGCCGGCGACATCACCGCCGCCATCGGGACAGCGTTGGCCGAACCTGAGGGGGACGCGCAGGATCCGGAGACCTCCAGCCAGGAACTTCTGGTCGAGGCGGTCCGGGTGGCCAGCCAGGCCGGTCAGGAGGAACAAGCTGCCGCCCTCGCCGAGAACGTGGCCGGCGAGGGCGACCGGCTGCAGCTGCTGGCCCACATGTGCGATGCCGCGGTGGGCAGCAGCCGGGAGGCGCGCATCGCCGCCTGGGAAGCCGCGGCTGCCGGCGCAGGCAGCGAAGACCAGCGCGCCATGGCCGCCTACGCCCTGGCCGGTCTCGGGGTGTGGCCCGTTCCCCATCTGGAGCGCCTGCACGCTGAAGGCACCCTCGCCGAAGCGCTCTACCAGACCCGTTGGGCGACGGCCGACGCCGCGCGCGGTGACGACGCAGCTGCCGTCCGGCGCCTTCGCCACTGGGAGTCCCGAAGTGTCGTGGCAGCGGCGGGGCTGGTCGTCCAGTACGACAAGCAGGGCGAGCACGCCCTGGCGGCGGAGGCCGCCGAGCGGGCGGGGCGGCGCTTCGGCGACACCTCGCTCCGGGCCCTTGCCGTCGACCTGTGGGAACGGGCTGGCGACCGGGAACGGGCCCGGATCGCCGCGCTGACCCTGCTGTCCCGTCCCCTTCTGCCCGACCGAATGCGCGGCCGTCTGCGGCGCGCCCTCGTCCAGTGGGCCGGGGAGCGCGCGGACTGGGGCGACATGGAGGACCATGCACTGGCCGGGCTGGCCGAGGAGGCGGGCATCGACCACGTGATGGCCGCCGAAGGAGTCGGCCGCGCGCTGCCGTCCCCGGCTATGGACTTCGCGTGGGCGGCCATCCACGCCCAGGTGAGGAACAGCAGCCTCGAGACCGCGCGCGACACCCTGACCCGGTTCGCGCCCCAGGTCCGCAACGAACAGGACGCGCGGGCCTGGCTCACGCTGACCCGTTGGTCGGGTTGGACCCCGGCGCTCGCCGAAACAGCACTCGGCCTGGCCGAACACTTCCAGCCGGCGGACACCGAACTCTCCGCGCTCCTCACCGCGGCAGTCCTCGCCGCGACCGGCGAGCCGCCGCAGCCCGTTGGCGACATCAACGGATCCGCCTCCGCCCTGGAGGGGGAGACGCGGCACGCACTCGAGCTGCCCGAGCCGCTGCGCGAACGCCTGACACGCCTCCTGACCGAGCTGCCTCCGAGCGCGGTGCTGACCCCTGTCACAGGCGGCGCGCACGGACTGGCACGACACCTCGAACAGACCCTGGGGCGCCGCGAAGTGCTCCTGGAGGCGACGGCCAGCGGGGTACGCGCCGGACAACTCCCTGTCGGCATGCTTGCCGCAGTGGCGCAACAGCCCGTCACCCTCACCCTTCTCCAGCGCGCGGCTGGCGTTTTCCCCGCAGGGAGTACCGACCCCGTGCACACCGCAGCCGAGCGGAAGGCCGTGCACGAAGCGCTCGGCCGGACCACCGTCATCGACGTCACGGCTTTGGCACTGACCGCCTTCCTGCCCGGACGCCTCGGCGAGATGAGGGCGGCCTTCGCATCCACACCGTCCCCCACCGCGGTGTGTGGCGACGTACTCAACACCTGCTACAGCCTGCGCGAGACGGAACGGTCGGCCGGCGTGCTCGGCGTACGGGACGGCCGGCCCTTCATCGCCGAGTACACCGACCCGGACCGGCAGGAGATCCGGCGCCTCGCCACCGCTCTCTTCCCGGCCGTCCCCGGCCTCCAGCCGGTCGAAGTGCCCGACCTCACCGAGGTCCGCCGCAGGTTGAGCATCTCAGGCCCGACCGACGACTCGGATAACGCCTGGCTCTCCGCCGCCCAGCTCGCCTTGGACACAGGCGCACCACTGTGGTGCGATGACGCGTTCCTACGGAGCCAGCTGATCGCAGAGGGCATCCCCACGTTCGGATCGCTCGCTCTGCTGCACGTCCTCACCGAGCACGACGACTACCCCGAGTTCACCGCCGACCGCCTGGACGAGGACCTCCAAGTCCTGCTGACGTCCCAGGTGGTCGATCTGCCCGTCACCCCGGCCCTCCTCGCCGAGATCGCCGCCGCCGACGGCTGGAAGGCGGGTCCCGCCGCCGCCCCCTTCAGCCGTCCCCACCTGTGGGAGACCGCCGGAGGCCTTCCCCTCTGGACCGCGGTCGCCGAGCAGGTGTGGACCCACGCCCCCGGCGAAATCGGTGGCTGGGTCCGCGTCGCGGCCCACGGGGCGACGGTACGAGCTCAACCCGCCCACCTGCTCCCCGCCGTCCTCCTCCTGAGCATCGAAACCCTTCTCGCTGTCGGCATCGGTCCGGAGTCGGCGCACGAGGTAGAACGCGCCGCGCTCGACGCGCTGGGCACTGCCGTCCGGGCCGTGCAACGAATTCACGAGGTGACCGAGCAGCCGGTCCCCGTCCTCCCCAACCCCACCGACCAGGAATTCCGAGGACTTCTGCGCGCGGGACTGCGACGGGCGTTGACCGTACGCCGCTTCTCGGCTGCTCTGGCGACCGCCATCGTCGATGAAGCCGTACCGCTGGAGACATGACCGCAGAGGACCACTGCCCCCATTTCAGCCCGACGTCGGCGAGCGCGACGAGCTTTTCGATGGTCAGCTTGGCCCGGCGGCCTCTCGCTGTTGGACAGGGACACCCCGAGTTTCACCTCCGACCGTCCGGCAACGCCTCTACGTGCCCGTGGGGACCGTCACAGAGCCTCGTGCGAGCTCTCTACGTCTGGGCCGCAGCCCCCTGTCGAAGGCGCTCACAGGCGCCGTGGACGGCTCTGCGGACGCGCCCGGTCCCACCGGGGCCGGAGCCGCGGTTCGGGCGTTGCACCCTGGGCCAGGGCTCGGCGCCTCGGCCGGTGGCCGCTGACTTCCTGGAGCCTGCTCGGACGCCGCTGACGCAGGTCTGAACCGGGACGGGGGTGAGGCCCTCTCCCCGCCATGTGGTGATCGGTCGATCATGCCGGGATGAGACCGGAAAAAGTCAGAGCGTGGACGTGTTGGTCCATTACCATCCGCAGATGGCTGACAAGCGCCCGCCGGGCACTCTGGGTGTTGACCTGCGTAAGCCAGGACTGCGTACTTGTGGACTGTGTGGCGAGGTACGTGAGATGACAAAAGCTCATGTACCGCCCCAAGTGGCGGGCAATCGAGACAAAGTGACATGTGCGACTGTTCGTGTCCACAATCAGGTGCGCAGTAACGGCCGGCCTGCGGCTGGAGGGATGTGGCTACGGGGCCTGTGCGGCGATTGCAACAGTCTCGCGGGATTGCACTACGACGCGGCCTACGGCGACTTCGTGGCGGCGTTGCGTACCTATGCCCGGGCAATGCCGCTTCTCTGCCTCCCCCGGCCGGACCCTGCTCCGCCCGTTCGTCTCGCACCGGGCCGCGTGGCACGGTCAATCCTGATCGGCATGTTCGCCACCACCCCTCATCTGCGGGTGATGTTCCCCGGACTCGCCGCAGACCTGCGCGAGCGGCGCGATCACATCACGATGCCAGACGGAGCCACTCTGCGCCTGGCCCTGTATCCCTTCAGAGGAACGCGTCTGGCCAGCATGTTCAACGCGGTCAGGGTCCTGAAGAGCCGACGACACTACGACATCTTCTCCGAGGTCTACTTCCGGCCCCTCGCCTGGACACTGACCTCCAGTGGCCGGGGATACGTCGAGAGCATGGGTGAGTCCGTCTTCGACAACCCCCGATGGGCGACCGTGGACGACTGGATCCAGTACGGCGACGACGTCACCATGGTCGACTTGCGCGATCTCTGCCGACAGGGCATACCTCGGGTGCACCACCCTCTGCTCGGTGACGACCAGGACGACTGGATCCAGTTCTTCAGCGATCAGGTCACTGCAATCTTCGAAGGCCAGTGCTGACGGAGCCCCGAAACCGCGTCCACGCGGTCAGGCCAATCCTGGCATGGTCTTGCGAGCCCAGCGGAAACCGTGAGCCGAAATTGCCTTCTCGGTCGGCCTGACGCACCAGTACGCTCACGGACCATGACCCTGGCACGGCCGCCCTTCTCTGTCCGGACAGGCCACAACGAGCCTTTCGACTACGCCCCTTACGACGGCGTACCTCGCCACCTCGTCGGAGCGCTGCAGGCGTGGGTAGCACAGCACTTCTCGCCGGGCGACGACTACGCGGTGGAGGCTTGCCTGCGGCTACGAATGACACCGCTCCCAGGGCTGAGCCCCTACGACGCGTTGGTCGGTGCCGACGGCATGGACCTGCTCGACATCGTGGACCTCATTCTCGGATGGGAGCAGCCGGATGACGGCGAGCCCATAGGACTCGGAGGGGATTTCGAGGGAAGGCTAGCCCGAATCCTGAACGCCGCAGGATCGGCCTACCGAGTAAATGACGCTGGCAACGGGCTCGAAGAGCGTGTCGTCCCCATCGTTCGCGACGCGGTGAGTCAGACCATCGACGATGCATCGACCGCCACGGACAAAGGATCAGCAGCCGACCACCTGGCGCTCTCCTGGCAGGCGGCCTACGGGCTGCGCCCAGACCCGGTACGGGCGTACAGCGAGGCGATCAAGGCGGTCGAGTCCGCTGCCCACGCCGTCGTCGAACCAAACAACAGCAAAGCAACGCTAGGCACGATGCTGCGTGTGCTCCGCGACGCATCGCACAGGTTCACCACCTCGCTGGGAACAGGATCGACTATGCCGGTCGAGGTGATGATGCGGGCCTTGTGGGAAGGCCAGACGTCCCGACACGGTGGTCAGGGCGGCACTGTGCCGGAGACCTTGGAAGCTGCTCGTGCCGGTGTTCATGCCGCAGCCACTCTTGTGCAGTGGTTCACCTCCGGCGCGGTGACCCGCGTCCTCTGATGAACCGAAGACCGAGCCAGGCGTGACGCCCAGGTGGGTGTACCACTCGGCGGCGACGATCCGATGCCGGACGTCGGGGTGAGACGGGACAGGAGGGCTGGGGTGCGCTCCCGCCAAAATCGCGCTTGGCTCGCACAGGCCCTCTACGACCGGCTGGACCGCCTCACCGAACCTGCCCCGGTCGTCACGTAGCTCGCTGGGGAACCGTTCCCACGGACTCCGAATGCTGACCCCTGGGACGGACATGCCAGGGCCCCGGGGGACCAGTCTCCCGGGGCCCGCTCCTTGCTGCTCTTCAGTTGCTGGTGTGCGCCGGGTCGGCGGCCTGAGCTTCAGCGAAGGTGCCGTAGTCGGTGGATCGGTCGAGCAGGGTGAAGTCCATGTCGCCGGCGGTGAACCGGCTGGTGTAGTAGTGCCCGGTCGCGGCCTTGGGCCGGAGGCCGGTGACCGCGATTCGGCAGGCCCCTTCGTGCCGCGGGCTTCGATGCTGGTGCTCCACGCGGGGCGTGTTGTCGTACAGGAAGCCGATCTCGGCAGTTCCCGAGTTCTCGGGGGCGCTGATGGTGGCGTTGCTCGACCGCGAGGTGCTCTCCTTCGTGCGGAGCGTGGCGTGCAGGCTCCAGAAGGTCTGCTCAATCGTCATGTACGTGGTGATCGGACCCCGGTTCCCTCCCTCCGGGATGTGGCTCTCCGGGCTCGGGACAAGCACTACCCGCCAGGTGCCCGTGACCCAGGAGCGGCCGGTGAAACGGTGGATGACGGGCCAGTGCCAGGCCCACTTGTCGAACACGACGGTGCCGTATCCCACGAGAGCCGGGATGTACGCGAACAGGTACCGGAACTCGGACGGGTACAAGCCCAGGACGACCAAGACGACTGTGTAGAGGGTGGCGGCGATGGTGGCGCCGGCGCGAATGGTGGTCGCGGTGTTCATCGTCAGCTCTCGTAGTTGAGGTAATACCACGCGCGCTCGATCAGCTCGCGCGCGTCCTTCTCCGTCCACTTCTGACCCTCGCCGAACACCTTCTTGATCCCGTTCGGCTCCACCATGCGTTGATAGCCGAACCAGACTCCCGTGAGCTGCCGGTAGACCTCCCGCAGGCTCTCGCGGACCACAGCGTCCAGGCTGCCCTCGCGGAGAAAGACGTCGTCCGGGACGTTGTAGATCAGGCACTCGGAGAAATACGACGGAAGGGCCTTGATCACACCCTCGGAGGCGAGGTCGTTCTCGACGTTCTTCAGCACCCGCACCACGAACTTGTACCGGTACTTGGTGTTGGTGTTCTTCGTGCGGCCGTTGGCCAGCTGGAGCTCGGGCCAGTTGATGACACGCTTGCCGTTGCGCCCGTAGACGACACTCCCCACGTACTCCCCGCCGGGAGCCGTGGTGTCGTAGGCCACCCACTTGAAGCACGGCACCACGTCGATGCTGGGACGGCTGCCCACAACCTCCGGAACGTACAAGGCGAGGTTGTGGTCCGTGTCCACCCAGCCAAAGTGGTTGGTGAGCGCGTCCTCCACCTCCTGGCGGAGCTTCTGCCGGGTCCACGGCCCCGTGTAACGGGCCGGCTGCCCAAACCACCAAGCCGCCGGCCCCTCCGTATGGACGGGGTGGTTGAGCTTCACCATGATGTCGACGTCGCTGTCACCGCGGACGTTGGTGTTGTTGGGGTACGAGCCCTTCGACGCCACTGTGATGTCGAGCCCCTGGAACGGCTCGTGTCGAAGCACCGCCTGTTTCACCATGCGCTCGGCGCGCTCCAGCCGGAGCTGTTCGGAAGCACCCGGGGGGTTCTTCCATTTGTTGATCAGAGCGATCCGCTGTTCATACGTCAGCTGCCGTGTCATGAACGCCTCCATGCTTCGGCGCGCCTGCGCCAGCCAACAGCCTACGAGCGGGCACTGACAGCGACACACCGATAAATCCGCCCGCGACCAGGCGGGGAGCTTGCCCCGCCGCGCCAGGGGAGCAGCTCGACATCCCAGGTCCTACACGCACCCCAGTGCGATGCCGCAGCTCAGAACCCCCCAGGCATCGCACCCCAGTGCGTGTAGGGACTGGAAGTAGTGCCGCTGTCCCCGGACAGCGGCAGGCCCCGGGCCGCTCGTGCGCCCCGGGGCCTGCCGCCGTTCTCACCGCCGCCGCTCACCAGTCGTCGGGTGCGCTGCCCACCCACGCGATCGGCCGGCCCTCGCTGTTGCGGCCCCAGTGCGGCTTCTCCATCGAGGTCTCGTGCCCGTCGGGCAGGACGCAGATCCGTCCCCAGCGGACGTGCTTGCCCGCGCAAGCCTCGATGAGCCGGGCCGCGTCGCCAGCCGCCACGGCCTGGTCGTAGCGGTCCTGAAACGGCTGGAGGCGGGCGCACAGCTCCATGCCGAGCTCCGTCTCCGCCTCCACCCGGGCCCGCGCCTCCTGCACCCCAGGATCGGACAGCACAGCCGAGATGACGTCCTCCGCCTCCGCGAAGGCCCTGGTGCGGGAGTGCCGCCGCACGGCTTCCTGCACGCGCCGCTCCTCCTCGGTCATCACGCCGCTCCTTCCGTGGCCGCCCACTCCAGCCCGAGGCCGGCGAGCGCGGCGAGCCTGTCGGCGGTCAGCTTGGTCCGGCGGCTCTTGCTGTTGCTGAGGAACACCCCGAGCTTGACCTCCGTTCCGTCCGGCAACACCTCTACGTGGGCCCTGGGGACCTTCACAGAGCCCGTGCGGGCCTTGTACTGCGCCAGGGCCGCAACGCCCCTGTCGAAGGCGCTCACGGGCGCCGTGGACGGCTCCGCGGGCACCTCCGCCTCCACCGGGGTCGGAGTGGCGGCGAGCGGGGTGACGCCGACGGCCTCCAGGCGCTCGCGCTGCCCCTCCGCCAGGGCCGCCCACACCTCGGGCTTGCGCTGCCGGGCCAGCCACTTGCCGACGTCCATGCCGTGCACGGTGAAACCGGGCAGAACCTGAACCGGGCCTTCCTCGTCACGCACCAGCTCGCGCAGCGCGGCGTAGTGCCGCTGCCACTCGGGGGACCACGACGGGTTCCAGTCCTCGTCGATCTCCTTCAACGCGGCCTCCCACTCCGGGTGTTCAGCCAGCGCACCGGGACGGCGCAGGTTGGACAGCCACTGCCCGATCGGCTTGTCCAGCGCGGCCGCCGACCGGGGCGCGCACAGCGTCCAGTGCTTCGCGTAGTACGCCCGGGCCGCCGCCAGGTTCTCCTGGAACCGCGCGTCGGCCGCCGTCCAGGCCATGCCCAGCTTCTCCAGCCGCGCGGCGCGCCGGCCGCTCATCTGCCCGGCCCCGTACGCCCGTCGCTGCTCCGCAACCCACTGCCCGAGCGGGAACGCGCCCTCCTTGTGCTCGTACGGAACCCGAGCGTGACCCTCACGCTCCGTGAACTCCTTGAGCTTCGCCCAGCCCCGCGCCCAGTCCTGCCGCTCCGTGTCGATCACGTTGAAGGACACCCAGTTCGCGACCATCACCGGATCACGCGGAGCCGCAAAACGGAGCAGCAACCGGGTTTCTTCCTCGTTATCACCCGGTGCGGCACCAATGTACTCGGAGGGCTGCACGACGTCCTTCTGAGGCTCCTGCGGGATCGCCAGCAACTCCACGGCCTCCTCATCGTGAGCCCGCAAACCCTCCAATACCTTCACCAAAGGCCGGTACGAACCCGAGGTGAACATATCCTCCGGGCTTTCATCGGGCTGGAGGAATACCGGCACGATCAAAGAGGCGAGCTTGCCTTCTCCGGGCTTCTGACGCAGCGCGCGGCCGATCGCCTGCACGATGTCGTGCGGCGCGCCCTTCGGGTCCAGCAGGGCCACGGAGTCCACGGCCCGGATGTCCACGCCCTCCCCCAGAACACGGCAGTTGGAGAGCACGGCCCGCCGGGCGGTGGAGCCGAACTTGCCCAGCACCTCCCGCCGGCGCTCCGGGACGTGCTCGCCGCACAGCCAGTCCGCCCAGATCTCCGCCGGGTACTTCTCGGGCTGGTCGGCGTGCAGCCGCTTGGCCACGCGCTCCAGGCCCTCCGCGTACGCCGCGGCCTCTATGGTCCGGTGGTGGAAGGTGATGCAGGTCTGGAGGTTGTGCTGCGCCATCGTGTGCAGGAGCGCGGCCTGCAGCGCCCCCAGGCGCTGCCCGCGGACCTCCTCCGTGTGCCGCTCCTCACCCATCAGCCGCTCCGGCGTCACCACCGGGTCCTGGAGCTCCAGCACGATGATCTGGTACCGCGCCAGCAACCCGCGCGACACAGCCGACGCCAAGCTGAGCTTGTACAGGACCGGCCCGAAGACCTTCTCATCGTCCATCGAGGCCGCCATCTCACGCGGCAGCGGATCACGCACCCCCTCGGCGACCTCACGGTTCAGCCGCTCCTCCCAGATCCGCGGCGTCGCCGTCAGATACAGCCGACGGTGCGCCGGGATCTTCTCCTGGTCGTGGATGTCCGCCCACGCCTTACCCATCGACCCACTGGTCCGGTGCGCTTCATCGACCACCGCCAGGTCCACCGGTGCGAGCCTCTGCCCGTAGGCGCCCTCGAACGCCTCCGTGAGCACGCCCAGCGACGCGTAGGTGGCGTAGATGGTCACCGGCCCCGTGGAGTGCCACAGCGCCAGCTGCACGGGGTTGGTGGTGGACCGCACCCCCAGGTGCCACAGCTCCGGGTCGTCCAGCGGCGAGCACACCATGACCGCCGGCCCCTTGTGCCCGGCCTCGCTCCACGCCTTCACGGTCTGTGCCAGGAGATCCAGGGTCGGCACCACCACGAGAATGCGGCCCTTGGGCACAATCCGCTTTGCGGAGGCTGCAGCGATGATGGTCTTTCCGGTTCCGCACGCGGCGTGCACCTGCCCGCGCAGACCATTCCAGGGAATGCCGCCCGGCGGGATATCGAGGCCGCGCACGATGGCGTCTACGGCCTCAATCTGGTGTTCACGCAGTTTCACGGCCATTCCCGTGTTCTCCTTTTCCTGGAGTGCGGCACGTAATAGGAATGAGGATCCGGCGCGGTGAGTGGCGGGCCGGGGGTGGTGGTGTCTGGTCCCAGACTCTACACAGTGAGTGCGGGTGATGCATCACCCCTGCGACAGCTTCCCCCTGTAGGCTGATGCTTGACTGAATCTTGCCTCGCACGCACGGTTCATAGGGTATGCTGGCGGGGTATTGGTGAACGCGAGCGGCCGGTTTCGAGGGTGGGGGAGGGGTTCGGGTGGAGCGCAGCGGAGCCCCTCACTGCAGTGAGGCCGGCACTCCGTCAGGCCGACGGCCCGTCACCCTCGTTGCTGCGGTGGTGGCCAGGAACCCCAAACCCTACACAGGCCCGCACGTGATGCACCTTCCCTCGTAGCCAGCCAAGGCAACCGCGCTTGCGCGGGTGCCCACAATTCGCGCTTGCGCGAATTGCCCTGTCTTTTGAATTCCGCTTGCGGAATTCTATTCCGGCGCTTGCGCCGGAATCCGAATTGCGCTTGCGCAATTCGTACTCTAT
>NZ_BAAASM010000013.1:0-136944 GCF_039532885.1 Streptomyces nogalater
CCGGACTCCACCTCGCCGCCATCTTCATCTGGTCGGCGAGGTGATCCGAAGGAAACGGCCTAGTTCCCGGCCGCCACGCGCGCGTGCGGGCCGTCTCCCCGGGGGGAGGCGGCCCGTTCGTGTGTACGGGCGCGCCCACCTACGGTGACACGGGCTACCGGGAACGCGGTGACGTGCGGCAGGATCTGGGAATGGAGCGTGTACGTGATCTCTCTGAGCTGCCGAAAGCCCATCTGCACCTGCACTTCACCGGGTCGATGCGACCAGGGACCGTGCTGGAGCTGGCCGACAAGTACGGCGTACGGCTGCCCGACACGCTGAGGGACGCCCTCGTCAGCGGCGATCCGCCCCGGCTGCGCGCCACGGACGAGCGGGGCTGGTTCCGGTTCCAGCGGCTGTACGACGCGGCCCGCTCCTGCCTGCGCGGCCCGGAGGACATCCAGCGCCTGGTCCGGGAGGCCGCGGAGGAGGACCTGAAGGACGGCTCGGGCTGGCTGGAGATCCAGGTGGATCCGACGTCGTACGCGCCCCGGCTGGGCGGTCTGATCCCGGCGCTGGAGGTCATCCTGGACGCGGTCGACACGACCTCCCGGGAGACCGGCCTCGGGATGCGCGTCCTGGTCGCCGCGAACCGCATGAAGCACCCGCTGGACGCGCGCACGCTGGCCCGGCTGGCGGTGCGGTACGCGGACCGGGGCGTGGTCGGCTTCGGGCTCTCCAACGACGAGCGGCGGGGCCTGGCGCGGGACTTCGACCGGGCCTTCCACATCGCGCGCGAGGGCGGCCTGCTGTCGGCCCCGCACGGCGGCGAGCTGGCCGGGCCGGTGTCGGTCCGGGACTGCCTGGACGATCTGCACGCCTCGCGGATCGGGCACGGGGTACGGGCCGCTGAGGACCCGCGGCTGCTGAAGCGGCTGGCCGACCGGGGCGTGACCTGCGAGGTGTGCCCGGCCTCGAACGTGGCGCTCGGCGTGTACGAGAAGCCGCAGGACGTCCCGCTGCGCACCCTCTTCGAGGCGGGCGTGCCGATGGCCCTGGGCGCGGACGACCCGCTGCTGTTCGGCTCGCGGCTGGCCGCGCAGTACGAGATCGCCCGGCACGCCCACGGTTTCTCGGACGCCGAGCTCGCGGAGCTGGCCCGGCAGTCGGTGCGGGGTTCGGCGGCGCCCGAGGAGGTCAAGGCGCGGCTGCTGGCGGGCGTGGACGACTGGCTGGCCCGTCCGGCCTCCTGAAGGCCGGCGGGCGGGACCCTGTGTCACCCGGCGGGCTCTCGCGGGGCCCGGATGCCGCCGAGCAGGGTCCGCGCGAGGCGGGCGGCGAACTCGTCGGCCGGCGGCCGCCCGGTGTCGGTGGCGTCGTAGGCGAAGGCCCGCTGGGCGCAGGCGCCCAGGAGGAGTGAGGCGGCGGCGTAGGTGTCGGCGTCGGCGCGCACCCGGCCGGCGGCCTGTTCGGCGCGGAGGTAGGCGTCCACGCCCTGGATGGGCAGGTGGGGGCCGGAGCCGAGAGCGCGCAGGGTGTCGTCGTGGCGCCGCTTGAGCTGGGTCTCGGCGTACAGGGAGGCGGCGATCGGGAAGCTCTGCTCGTAGAAGAGCGCGGCCTGGCGGGCGATCTCGGTGAGGTTCTCCTCCAGGGTGGCCCGTCCCGGTGCGGCGGCGAGGCTGTCGAGCAGCGGGGTGAGCCGGGGCAGCCGCTCGGTGAGGACCCGTACGAACAGCTCTTCCTTGCTGTCGAAGTACTTGTAGAGGGCCGCTTCGGAGCAGCCGGCCGCGCGGGCGATCTCCTTGGTGGTGGCGCGGGCGAGCCCGACGGTGAGCATCAGCTCGTGGGCGGCGTCGAGGATGCGCACACGCGCCGGCTTGGTGTCGACGGGCTCCATGGGGTTCCTAACGGCCTTGACGGGTGGGTGAGTACTTACCCACTCTAGGGCCGGAAGGGGTGAGTGAGCACTCACCCACCTGCGGGTCGCGCGCAGGGCACGGGAGGGAAGCCACCATGAGACTCACTGTTTTCGGCGCCACCGGGGGAACGGGCCGCGAGCTGGTACGCCAGGCCCTGGACGCCGGTCACGAGGTCACCGCGGTCGTCCGGGACCCGGCCCGCCTCCCGGTGTCCGGGGACCGCCTGGAGGTCGTCCGCAGCGGCCTGGACGATCCCGAGGAGCTGCGCGCCGCCGTCCGGGGCCGGTACGCCGTCCTGTCCGGTCTGGGGCCCCGGGGGCGCAAGGCCGACGGGGTGACCGCCCGGCTGACCCGTACGATCGTCGGCGCCATGGAGGCGGAGGGGGTGCGCCGGCTGCTGGTGGTCAGCGCCAGCCCGGTCGGCCCGGCACCGGAGGGCGACGGCCCCCTGGACCGCGCGGTGCGGAGCATCGTGTCGGCGGTCCTGAAGGACGTGTACGCCGATCTGCGCGCGATGGAGGCCGATCTGGCCCGCAGCGACACCGACTGGACGTGCGTACGGCCGCCGCGGCTCCAGGACAAGCCGCTCACCGGCCACTACCGCACGGTCGTCGGCGGCACCCCCGTCAAGGGCCGCTTCCTCGCGCGCGCGGACGTCGCGCACGCGATGCTGTCGATGATCGATGCCGAGGAGACCGTGCGGCAGGGCGTGGGAGTGGCGTACTGAGCGGGTACGGCCACTGCCGCGGCACCCGTCCTTACAGGCTCACACCCACGGTCACCGGCTCGTTGACGAGCGTGACGCCGAAGGCCGCGCGGACCCCGGCGACCACCTCGCGGGCCAGGGCCAGCAGGTCCTCCGTGGTGGCCTCGCCCCGGTTGGTCAGAGCGAGGGTGTGCTTGGTGGAGATGCGGGCGGGGCCGGTGCCGTAGCCCTTGGTGAAGCCCGCCTTGTCGATCAGCCAGGCCGCGGACGTCTTCGTACGGCCCTCCCCCGCCGGGTAGGCGGGCGGTTCGACGCCGTCGCCCAGCCGCTCGCGCACGCGCGCGTGGAAGGCGGCGAACTGGTCGTCGGTGAGGACCGGGTTGGTGAAGAAGGAACCGGCGGACCAGGTGTCGTGGTCCTCGGGGTCCAGCACCATGCCCTTCCCGGCGCGCAGCTTCAGCACGGTGTCGCGGGCGTCGGCGAGCGGCACCCGGTCACCGGTCGCCACGCCGAGCGCGCGGGCGGTCTCGGCGTACTTCAGCGGCGCGGACAGCCCGCCGGCGTCCTTCAGCCCGAACCGGACCCGGAGCACGACATAGCGGTCGGGGTCGGCCTTGAAGCGGCTGTGGCGGTACGAGAAGCCGCACTCGTCGTTCGTCAGGGTGACGGTCTCGCCGGCCCGGCGGTCGTAGGCGATGACCTCGGTGATCGTCGAGGAGACCTCCTGGCCGTAGGCGCCCACGTTCTGGATCGGCGTGGCGCCCGCGGAGCCGGGGATGCCGGCCAGGCACTCGATCCCGGCGAGCCCGGCCTCCACGGTGCGGGCGACGGCGTCGCTCCACACCTCGCCGGCCGCCAGTTCCAGCGTGCCGCCGCGCAGTTCGACCCCGCGCGTGGCGATGCGCAGCGCGGTGCCGTCGAACCCCTTGTCGCCGATGACCAGGTTGGAGCCGCCGCCGATGACCAGCAGCGGTGTACCGCTGTCGTCGGCCTCGCGCACCGCGGCGATCACCTCGGCGTCGGTGCCGGCCGTGACCAGCCGGGTCGCGGGACCGCCCAGCCGGAAGGTGGTCAGCGGGGCAAGGGGGGCGTCGTGGAGTACCTGCACGGGGCCAAGCGTACGAGACGCGGCCGAGGGGGCCGGGCAGGCGGGGACCGATGGGGGCCGCCGCCCGCCTGGGGGCGCCGCACGCGCGCGGGGGGCCGGCGCGACAGGCATCGGCGGGCCGGTCGACGGCAGCGGTCGGGGCGCCGTACTCGGTGGCGGGCAGCCGGGGGTGCCGGCGGACAGCCGGCCCGGTCGAGCGCGGCCGGCGCGTAAGGGGCGCACGTCAAGAGAGGGCGCCCCTTACTTCGGCTGGGCCGGTCAGGCCAGTCGTACGACCGCCCGGGACATGCCCAGTACCTTCTGGCCGGCGCTCGTCGCCGTCAGGTCCACCCGGACGGTGCGGTCGTCCAGCTTGGCCGCGACCTTGCCGCTGACCTCGATCAGCGCGCCCTGGTCGTCGTTCGGCACGACGACGGGCCGGGTGAAGCGGACGCCGTACTCCACGACCGCGCCCGGGTCCCCGGTCCAGTCCGTGACCACACGGATCGCCTCGGCCATGGTGAACATGCCGTGCGCGATGACGTCCGGCAGGCCCACCTCCTTGGCGAACTTCTCGTTCCAGTGGATGGGGTTGAAGTCCCCGGAGGCACCGGCGTAGCGCACCAGCGTGGCGCGCGTCACGGGGAAGCTCCGGGCCGGCAGTTCGGTGCCGACCTCGACCTCGTCGTACGCGATCTTCGCCGTCATCGGATTCTCACGCCTCCTCGGCCGCGCGGGCCACGAGCTTGGTCCAGGCGGTCACGACGAGCTCGCCGGACTCGTCGTGGACCTCGCCGCGGATGTCCAGGATGTCGTTGCCCGCGAGGGACTTGATCGACTCGATGGTGGAGGTGACCGTGAGCCGGTCGCCGGCGCGCACCGGGCGGGCGTAGGCGAACTTCTGGTCGCCGTGCACCACGCGGCTGTAGTCCAGACCGAGCTGCGGGTCCTGGACGACCTGTCCGGCGGCCCGGAAAGTGATGGAGAACACGAAGGTCGGCGGGGCGATCACATCGGGGTGGCCGAATTCCTTGGCGGCCTCGGGATCGGTGTACACCGGGTTGGACTCGCCCACCGCCTCGGCGAACTCGCGGATCTTCTCCCGGCCCACCTCATAGGGCGCGGTGGGCGGGTAGGTCCGTCCCACGAAGGACTGGTCGAGCGCCATGGCCCGGCACCTCCTGATCTCTGCTGTGATGGCCCCAAATTAGCCGGAAACCCGGTCGGGGAATGCGCCCGGGGCCGGTGGGGCGGCTGGATGCGGGACGGGCCGGGAAAACGCCGTGAGGCCGCCCCCTCGGAAGGGGACGGCCTCACGAACGAGCCTGATTTATCGCGTTTCGCGGTGCGCGGTGTGCGCGTTGCAACGCGGGCAGTGCTTCTTCATCTCAAGACGGTCCGGGTTGTTACGCCGGTTCTTCTTGGTGATGTAGTTCCGCTCCTTGCACTCCACGCAGGCCAGCGTGATCTTCGGGCGGACGTCGGTGGCAGCCACGTGAGTGCTCCTAAGACGAACGGATGGACTGGTTCAACGCAAGAAAGAGTAGCCGATCGAAGGACCGACCCCACAATCGGCTACTGTCAGTAGCGGTGACCGGACTTGAACCGGTGACACAGCGATTATGAGCCGCTTGCTCTACCGACTGAGCTACACCGCTTTGATGAGATCAGCTCCCGCCTTGCGGCGGGAACCTCTCACACCAGAGCCCCAAAACGGAATCGAACCGTTGACCTTCTCCTTACCATGGAGACGCTCTGCCGACTGAGCTATTGGGGCGAGCGATGAAGACATTACACGGTCCGCCGCCGTTCACCCAAATCCGTATCCCGCCGCCCGCCGGGACGCTCCTCGCGGCCCGCCCGGCGGCCCCCTGAGCCCCGGGCCGCACGGCCGTCGGCGGGCACGCGCGCGTGGCGTGCGGGCGGGTCGCGCGGGGGCCCGGCGGGGGCGGACCACGCCGGTACGACTATTGCGCCCCTGCGGGATCCGCGCGGCTCCCGACCCTAGGCTCGACCCGCCCTGCGTGATCTTGGGGCGACCCGCCCGCCCCGCGTCTCACGCCGGCCCGTCCGAGCCCCTCCCGCCCGCCCCAGGAGCGCGATGCCCGACAGCCAGCCGCAGCCGCAACCGCCGTCGAACCCGCCGCACTCGCCGGGGTCCCCGGGTCCGTCCGGCCCGGCCGGCCTGCTGCTGTGCGGGGCGCGGCTGACCGACGGCCGGACCGTCGACGTACGGCTCGGCGGGGGGCGTATCGAGGCGGTGGGCACGGCCGGCAGCCTCGCGCCGGGCCCGGCCCGCACGGGCGTCACGCGGGTGGACCTGAGCGGCTATCTGCTGCTGCCGGCCCCGGCCGAACCACACGCCCACGGGGACACCGCGCTGTCCGCCGAGCGCCCGGGGCCGGTGTCGTACGCCCCCGAGGACGTCCAGCGCCGGGCGACGGAGGCGGCCCTGCTGCACCTCGGGCTCGGCGCGACGGCGGTGCGGGCGCACGTGCGCGTGGGCGACGTCCAGGGGCTCGACGCGCTCGGCGCGGTGCTGCGGGCCCGGCGGTCGCTGCGGGGGCTGGCGGAGCTGACCACGGTGGCGATGCCCCGGCTGCTGACCGGGGCGGCCGGGGCCGACGGGCTGGCGATGCTGCGGGACGCGGTGCGGATGGGCGCCTCCGTGGTGGGCGGCTGCCCCGACCTGGACCCCGATCCCACCGGTTACGTGGAGGCGGTCCTGGAGGTGGCCTCCGAGCACGGCTGCCCGGTGGACCTGCACACCGACGCCGCCGACCCGGCCCGGCTGGCCCGGCTCGCGGCCATGGCCGGAGGCCTGCGCCCCGGCGTGACCATCGGACCGTGCGCCGGTCTCGCGCGCCTGCCCACCCGGCTCGCCTCGCGCGCCGCCGACCAACTCGCGGCGGCCGGCGTGACGGTGGTCTGCCTGCCCCAGGGCGGGTGCGGCGGCGTCGACCGGCGGGGCACGGCACCGGTACGGCTGCTGCGCGCGGCCGGGGTACGGGTGGCGGCCGGCGGCGGGGCCCTGCGCGATGTCTGCAACCCCGTCGGCCGCGGCGACCCCCTGGAGGCCGCGTACCTCCTCGCGTCCGTCCACGGCCTGCGCCCGGAGGACGCCTACGGCGCGGTGTCCGCCTCGGCCCGCGCGGTACTGGGCCTGCCGGAGGTGCGGGTGGAGGCGGGCTTCCCGGCCGAGTTGCTGGCCGTACGCGGCGACCGGCTGGCCGGGGCGCTCTCCCTGGCCTACAGCAGGATCGTGGTGCACCGGGGCCGCGTGGTGGCCCGCACGAGCGCGGTACGCGAGTACTGCCAGTCGACGGGGACGGGGGACCCGGGACTGCCCCGGCAGGGGCGCGGAGAGCTGTCGTGAGGGGCGGTGGGCGGGGCGCGAAGAGCTGTCCTGAAGGGGCGCTGGGCGGGGTCCGGCGGGGGCGCACGCGCGGGTGGTTCGCGCTCGTACGCGGGGCTCGCGTCACGCCGGTTAACTCGTGCGGCGGACGGGGCTCTTCGGGCGTACGGTCGAAGTCATGCGCATTGTCATCGCTGGTGGTCATGGTCAGATCGCGCTGCGGCTGGAGCGCCTGCTCTCCGCGCGCGGTGACGAGGTCGCGGGGATCATCCGCACGCTGGAGCAGGGCGACGACCTGCGGGCGGCCGGCGCCGAACCGGTCCTGCTCGACCTGGAGTCGGCCCTGGTGGAGGAGGTCGCGGCGCATCTGCAGGGCGCGGACGCGGCGGTGTTCGCGGCCGGCGCGGGCCCGGGCAGCGGCGCGGCCCGCAAGGACACGGTGGACCGGGGCGCGGCGGTGCTGTTCGCGGACGCGGCCGTACGCGCGCGCGTGCGGCGCTTCCTGGTGGTGTCCGCGATGGGCGCGGACCCCGCGCACCAGGGGGACGAGGTCTTCGACGCGTACTTGCGCGCCAAGGGCGAGGCCGACGCGTACGTCACCCGGCAGGAGGCGCTGGACTGGACGATCCTGCGCCCGGGCGCGCTGACGGACGACCCGGGCACCGGACTGGTCCGTATGGAGGCGCACACGGGGCGCGGCTCCGTCCCCCGGGACGATGTCGCGGCCGTCCTCGCGGAACTGGTGGACACACCCGCGACGGCCGGCCTCATGCTGGAGCTGATCGGCGGTTCCACACCGGTGTCGGTCGCCGTCAAGTCGGTGGCCGGGAACTGAGGAAGCCGAGAAGAGGCTCAGAACAGGGGCAGCTGACCGGGGAAGTCCGGTACGGCGTAACCGTCCAAGGAGGGCTGGACGGCGCCGAGTTGCGCGGGCCGGCGCGATCCGGCACAGGAGACGAGGTCGCCGTTCGCCCGCGCCCCGGGCGGGTCGTGGCGCGCGAAGCGGCCCGCGACGACGGCGATGTCGCGGTGGCACACGGGACAGGTTCTGCGTCGGGAGGACATGCCGCCAGTGTGCCCGCCGAGTGCCCGCCGACGTGCCGGGACATCGACCGGCCGGGTGTCCGCGCCGGGACGGTGACGGCCGGCACGGCCGGGCCCTCAGGACACCGAATCCTCAGGACAGCCGGGTCCTCAGGACAGATGCGGCCGGGGGTGCGGTCGGGGTGGCCGGGTCCGTCGGGCGGTCGCAGGAGCGGCGGTCGGCGGACGGGGCGGTCAGGTCCGGGTCTCCGCCTCCCACCGGTCGGGGCCCACTCCGCGCCAGTCGATCAGCGGCGAGTCGGCGACCTCTTCCGGTTCGATGTCCAGCCCCGCCCGGCGCAGGAACTCCACGAGATCCCGCACGTTGTGCGCGAGGCCGAGGATCTCGCCGTCCACCCGCACCCGGCGACCGCCGGTCGGGGACGGCAGGTGCACGATGATGGGACGTTTCCCGGCCATGGCTCCAGCATCGTCCGGACCACCCGGACGCGCACCCGGGCCGGTCCGGCGCTCATGGGCGCCGGGCCACGAAGACGAACTCCCGTCCCGGCCTGTCGGGGGCGTCACGGACCTCCTCCAGCTCATAGCCGTGCGCGAGCAGGTCCCGCTCGACCTCCGCCCGCTCCCGGAAGCGCACCGTGGAATCCGAGGTCAGCACCTGTCCGTCCGCCGCGAAGGCGTAACTCTGGCGGAAGGTCACCAGCGGCCCGCGCACCTCGGTCAGCTCGACCCGGTACTCGACCGTTCCGACGCCGGGGACCTCCGCCACGTGGCAGGAATCCTCACGGGTCCACTCCTGCCAGCCGCGCCGGGCCGGATCGCGGGTCTCGAAGACCAGCCGTCCGCCGGGCCGCAGCGCTTCCCGAACGCCCCGCAGCGTCTCCCGCCACACGTGCGGGTCGGTGATGGCCTGGGCGACGTTCCCCGTCATCGTCGCCAGGTCGGCGCAAAGCGGCGGGAGGCCGGTCGCGTCGCCGTGGATCCAACGGACGCGCCCACCGCCCGGTTTGGCCCGGGCGACGTCGAGGGAGGCCCGGGCGGGGTCGACGCCGACCACCTCGATCCCGCGGCCGGCCAGGAGCAGGGCGAACACCCCGGTCCCGCAGCCGATGTCCAGCACGCGGCGCGCCCCGAACTCCTCCGCCATGCCCAGATACGCGTCCAGGTCGGCGCGGTCCGAGTGGAGCGGGTCGTAGACCGCGGCGAGGCGTGGATGCGCGAAGCAGTCGTCGGCCATGCGGGCGAACGTACGCGGTGCCGGACCCGGACGGCGACCGGTTTTCACGGGCGTCCCGGAGTTCAGGTACGGGGTTCTGGGCACCCAGGCGGTATGGGCAGCCCGATTCCACCGGGAGCGCCGGCGCGGCGCCTGTCACCGGCGCCGGAGAACGTCGTGGTGGCCCGGAGGTTCGTACGGTCGGTGCTGGACGGCCTGGTGCCGGACGTGCGGGACACCGCCGAGCTGCTGACCGGCGAGCTGGTGACCAACGCGGTCGTCCACGCGCGCACCGAGATCGAGGTGACGGCGTGGACCGCCGGGGGCCGGGCCCATGTGCGGGTCGGCGACCGCCGCCCGGACTACGGCCTGGTACCGCACGTGCGCCACCTGTACGCCTGCACCGGCAGGGGGCTGGCCCTGGTCGAGGAGCTGGCCACCAGCCACGGCGTCCACAGCGGGGCGGACCGCAAGACGGTCTGGTTCGAGGTGTGGCCCGAGGCACCGGCGCCGCCGGCGTCCGCGTGGGAGACCGTGGCGCCGCCCGGCCGCACCGTCACCGTGACGCTGAACGACGTACCGTACGCCCTCTACTGGGCGGCCCAGCAGCAGTGGGAGGGGCTGCTGCGCGAACTGTTCCTCGACCCGTCCACCGCCTCCGGGATCGGGGTGCGCCCGGAGGACCTCGCCGCCGCCCAGGACACGAGCAGCATGATCTGCGCGTCCATGACGGCGGCGGTGGAGCAGGAGACCCTCGACAGTTCGACGCTCTCGCTGCTGGTGGCGTTCGCGGCGGACGCGGCACCCCGGATCGCGACGCTGCGCCGGGTCCTCGACGCCGCCGACGCGGTGGCGCAGCAGGGCAGCCTGCTGGCCCTGCCGGCCCTGCCGCACATCCGGTCCTTCCGGCACTGGCTGCTCGACCAGATCACCGGTCAGCTGCCCGGCGGGCAACCCACCTCGTGGACGCAGGTCACCGGCGCGCCGGGCGCCAGCCCGACGGATCTGGCGCCCTGGGACGCGAGCGAGGTGGAGGCGGCCCTGGTGCCGACCATCGCGGCCGACGAGGGCAACCGGATCATCGCGGTGAACGACGCCGCGTCGAGCCTGCTGGGCTGGCCGGCGCACGACCTCGTCGGCCGGCGGCTGACCGTGCTCATGCCCGAGCACCTCCGCCAACGCCACGTGACGGCCTTCACCTCGCTGCTGCTCACAGGTGAGTCCCGCATCCTGGGCCGCCCGATCCCGGTTCCCGCGCTGCACCGGGACGGCCGGGTGATCCCCATCCGCCTCACCATCCAGACGCAGGAGGCGATCGACGGGCGGACCGTGTTCGTCGCCCAGCTCGCCACGACGACGGCTCCCCCGGCCCCGCCGGAGCCCCCCGGGGGCGGACTGGCCGCCACCCGGCCGGTACCGGGCCCGGTGCACCTGCCGACCTCGACCAAGAAGACCAAGACGCTGAGCGTGGAGGCGGCCGCGCCGCAGTGGCTGTCCCTGTTCGCTGACACCGGCATAGCGCTGACCAGCACCCTCGATCCGGAGGAGCGGCTACGACGGGTGTGCCATGTGCTGACCCGGGACCTGGCCGACTGGTGCATGGCGGACCTCGTCGACGAGCAGGGCCGGCTGGAGCGGGTCTGTCTCGTCCACCGCGATCCCCATGTGCCGGTGTCCGGGACGCACCTCGGCACGCTCCCGCCGGCGTCCGAGATCACGCAGGACTCGCTGCCCAGGGTGCTGCGCGGTGCCGGTCCGCTGCTGGTCACCGACATCACCCCGCCCGTCGCCCCGCTGAGCCCCTTGGACGCCCGGCAGCGGGAACTGGTCGAGCGGCTGGGCGCCGACAGCGCGGTCGTCGCTCCGCTGCGGGCCGAGCGCGCGGTCTTCGGGGCCCTGACCATGGTGCGTACCGAGGCCGGGCACCCGTTCGCCAAGGAGGACGTTCCCCTGATCGCGGAGCTGGTCCGCGCCGTCGCGCTCGGGGTGGACAACGCCCGTCTGCACCAGCACGCCCGCTCCAACGCCGAACACCTCCAGCGCGCGCTGCTGCCCGAACTGCCCCGCGCCGACCGGCTGGAGCTGACCGCCCGCTATGTGCCCTCCAGCACCACCGCCGAGGTCGGCGGTGACTGGTACGACGCCTTCACGCTGCCCGGCGGTGACATCGTGCTGGTCATCGGGGACGTCTCCGGCCATGACCTCCAGGCCGCCGTCGCCATGAGCACCCTGCGCAACATGCTGCGCGGTATCGCCGTCGACCGGCAGGAACCGCCCGAGGAGGTCCTGCGCCGCCTGGACCTGGCGAGCCAGACCCTGAACCCGCAGTCCACCGCCACCTGCGTCTACGGCCTGGTCAAGAGCGACGGCCGCACGACGTACCTGCACTACTCCTCGGCCGGTCACCTGCCGCCCCTGCTGACCACCCAGGAGGGCGAGACGCGTTACCTGGACACGGGCCGGGGCCTGCTGATCGGGATGGACCCGTGTCTGCCCCGCCGCTCCGCCTGGGAGCTGCTGCCGCCCCACTCCACGCTGCTGTTCTTCACGGACGGCCTCATCGAACGCCGCGGTGAGTCGCTCGACGAGGCGATGAACAGGCTCCGCCGGTCCACCGCCGCCCAGGCGCGGACCCCGCTGGACGTCTTCTGCGACGAACTGATCCTCAGATTCGGCCGCGACACCACCGACGACATCGCCCTGCTCGCCCTGCGCCCCGGCCCGCCGGCCTGACCCACGTACGACGAGAGCCCCGTGACCTGCTGTTTACGCAGGTCACGGGGCTCTCGTTCCCGTGTGGCGGCGCCAGGATTCGAACCTGGTAGGCATAGCCGACAGATTTACAGCCCCAAGGACCCGTCCTCCGAACCGCGCTGACCTGCGCAGATGAGTGATGCGAGAGGAGGCCCGACTTCAGCCGTCCGCGCCTCGTCCACATGCGACCGGCTAGGTCTTCAGCACTGCCTCGGAACGGCGATACATAGCTGTCGGAGACCATGCAGAGCGGCATGGAACGCAGCCGCGATCTCGCGCGCCCGCTGTTCGCTCTCGATCGCCCGCATGGAGATGTAGTCAGGCGCGATATTGGCCTGCGCCACTGTGTCCGCGAGCACCAATGCTTCAACCGCGGACCGCAGGAATGCCACTGCCTCGTCCGAGATGGTGGGCCCGCTGCTAGACATAGCGTCAAGCTCCACATTCCAGTGCTGGCCATGACGAGTGATGCACACAAAGATCGCGTCGTTGGCCTTGGCGCTTCTGTAGGCCGCGTGGTGAGCCTCCGGTTCGGTGCAGTCGGGAATGAGTGCAGCAGGGAGAGGCGTTCCGAGCGTCGACATGCCCGCATCATCGCAGCCGCTTACGCTGCAATCAGGCGAACGCACATGACCACAGCCGATCCTGCGCTGCCTGTCAGAGCATCTACTTCTGGCCGCTGTACACGGGCACCGATCGCAATCGACTCGTGGCGGTTGCGGATGGGGGCTGGATACGTGAGTTTGTCTGGGTATATGCACACCAGGATGGCTCGGCGTGATACCGGGCCATCCTGGTCGTCGGTGGTTCTCCAAGGCCGTCATGGGCCCCAGACGGCCCAGACCAGCACAGCCCTGGCGGGCTTGTAGGCCGCGAGCACCCGGCCCTGGCCAGCACTGAAACCGTCGAATGCGGCCTTGCTCTGCTTGCACATCAACTGCGCCCCCCCCAACTCGCCCGATCCGTGCCGACGCAATCCGCCAGGATTCGCCACCCCCCACGAACCCCTGACCAGGAAGAACTAAACGATCTTCAGCGTGACGGGCTCACGCCACGCCTGAACGCCATGGCCCGCTAGGGGTTTCGCCACGAGTCTTGATCATGAAACGGGTTCAGAAGCTTGATGCTTCGGGCTGCTTGAGGTTTCCTCGTTATGGGGCCGAAAGGCTCCCGAGCTGCGCAGAGAGCCTGGCTCCGGGCTGCTTCCCGGAGCCAGGCTCACACGCGGGGCTTCAGGCGGGTCCGGCCGAACACCAAGCGGCCGGGCTCGCTTATCACCCAACCTGTCGTCCGGACCCCCTCCAGCGCATCACATAAAGCGCTCCGCGCACCCCGCGATGGCAGTGATCGTCGTGAGGACCAGCGCTACCAACTGGATCCAGTCCGGTAACTGACTGCGCCTGCGGCCACGCCTCCGCCGTTTCGATCCCTCCATCTGATCCGACCTCCCTCTCTGAAAATTCCACTGGGTTGGACCCGCCCCTTGAGGCGGGCGTGCCGGGAGAGGGACTTCGGACTCATCGCAACTTAACCCGACTCCAGTAGCGCAATCGGCGGTCCGAGGGTGGCGAATGCTGGCGAACGATCGTCCGGCACCACGGGCCCAAGGAAGCTGCTTCGCCGAGGGCTCTGTCCGTGCTCTGATCTAGGGATCCTGCAAGCGATTACTGAGTGTGACAGGTTCGGGCCAGAGGCGTTCCATGCTACTTACGGGTGTTCCAGCACGGCCTGCTCGACTCGCTGAGGGGACTGGGGACGCTGGCGGAGGCACAGTTCCTACCGGATGCCGGGCTAAGAGCTCGAACCGCGGTGCATACACGGCGAGCGTGACCCCTGACGTGCCGACGCCGGCGCGGCTCGTGGATGCACTGGGCCAGCACCATCTGGCGGGAGCTGGACGAAGTTCAGGTCCGCAAGGCCATGTGGTCGGCCGCAGAACCCGTCCACGGCCCGTCCACACGCATCGAGACAGGGCGTTCGACCGCGAGACAGCGTGAGACAGTCCCCTGATCACTGGGGAGTGCGACGAGAGCCCCGTGACCTGCTGTTTACGCAGGTCACGGGGCTCTCGTTCCCGTGTGGCGGCGCCAGGATTCGAACCTGGGAAGGCTGAGCCGGCAGATTTACAGTCTGCTCCCTTTGGCCGCTCGGGCACACCGCCGGGTAATGCTGCCGTCTGGAACCCGCTTTCGGCGGTGTTCCCCGGCAACGACGTAAACAATACCCGATGCACAGGGGTGCTTCGCCACCCGGTTGATCTCCGCACCCGGGGGCGCGGGGTGGCTAGGCTGGTGCGGATGCGGCCCGGTGCTCCACCGGGCCCGGCGGTCGCCGCCGCGCGCCGGCACCCACCCCATACGCACCCCGATATCCCCGATACAAGGAGCCACAGGACATGGCCGACTCCAGTTTCGACATCGTCTCGAAGGTCGAGCGGCAGGAGGTCGACAACGCCCTCAACCAGGCCGCCAAGGAGATTTCGCAGCGCTACGACTTCAAGGGCGTGGGGGCTTCGATCAAGTGGTCCGGCGAGGACAAGATCCTCATGGAGGCCAACTCCGAGGAGCGGGTCAAGGCCGTCCTCGACGTCTTCGAGTCCAAGCTCGTCAAGCGCGGCATCTCGCTGAAGGCGCTGGAGGCGGGCGAGCCGCAGCTCTCCGGCAAGGAGTACAAGCTCTTCGCGTCGATCCAGGAGGGCATCTCCCAGGAGAACGCCAAGAAGGTGGCGAAGATCATCCGCGACGAGGGCCCGAAGGGCGTCAAGGCGCAGGTCCAGGGTGACGAGCTGCGCGTCAGCTCCAAGAGCCGCGACGACCTCCAGACCGTCATCGCCCTCCTGAAGGGCAAGGACTTCGACTTCGCGCTGCAGTTCGTGAACTACCGCTAGGCGCACGGAATGACGGAAGGGCGGGTGCCGTGGGGGCACCCGCCCTTCCGTGCTGCCCGGACCCGCGTCCGGACGCGGTCAGTCGCGGGAGTTGCCGAACAGGATGCGGTAGACGATCAGCAGCACCAGGGAACCGCCGATGGCCGCCGCCCAGGTCGCGCCGTCGTAGAAGTCCTTGGTGATCGGGTGGTCCAGCCAGCGCGCCGAGATCCAGCCGCCGAGGAACGCGCCCGCGACGCCGATGAGGGTCGTACCGATGAAGCCGCCGGGGTCGCGGCCCGGCAGCAGGACCTTGGCGATGGCTCCGGCCAGCAGTCCCAGGATGATCCAGCTGATGATGCCCATGCCGTGAAACCTGCCCTTCCGCGCTGTGTCGAGGAGGAAGACGCCGACGGGTCGTCCGACGGTTGCCGCACTCAGTAGGGTGCGGCGCATGACACGTACGGATGCCGGTCTGCGCCGCAGCCTGGGCGTGCGGGACGCCGTAATCGTGGGCCTGGGGGCGATGGTCGGCGCCGGGGTGTTCGCCGCGCCGGGGCCCGCCGCGCGGGCGGCCGGGTCCGGGCTGCTCGCCGGGCTCGCTCTCGCCGCCGTGGTGGCCTGCTGCAACGCGCTGTCCTCCGCCCGGCTCGCCGCCCGCTATCCGGCCTCCGGCGGCACCTACGTGTACGGCAGGGAGCGGCTGGGCGCCTTCTGGGGGTATCTGGCCGGCTGGGCCTTCGTGGTCGGCAAGACGGCCTCCTGCGCCGCCATGGCGCTCACCGTGGGCGCGTATGTGTGGCCGGGGCAGGCGCACGCGGTGGCGGTCGCCGCCGTGGTGGCGCTGACCGCCGTGAACTACGGCGGGATCCAGAAGTCGGCGTGGGTCACGCGGGGCATCGTGGCCGTCGTCCTCGCCGTACTCGCGGCCGTGGTGGTGGTGTGCCTGGCCTCGGGGCGGGCGGACGCCGGGCGGCTGGGCACCGGCCCGGCGGCGGGCCCGGGAGGAGTGCTCCAGGCGGCCGGGCTGCTGTTCTTCGCGTTCGCCGGGTACGCGCGGATCGCCACCCTCGGGGAGGAGGTGCGCGATCCGGCCCGCACGATCCCGCGGGCCATCCCGCTGGCCCTGGGGATCGCGCTGGTGGTGTACGCGGCCGTGGCCGTCGCGGTGCTCGGCGTGCTCGGCGCGGACCGGCTCGGGCACGCGGCGGCGCCGCTGGCCGACGCGGTGCGGGCGGCCGGGGCGCCGGGGCTGGTGCCCGTGGTGCGGGCCGGGGCGGCGGTGGCGGCGCTGGGCTCGCTGCTGGCGCTGATCCTAGGGGTGTCCCGTACGACGCTCGCCATGGCCCGCGACGGACATCTGCCGGGCGCGCTGGCGGCCGTGCACCCGCGGTTCCGGGTGCCGCACCGGGCGGAGGCGGCGGTCGGCGCGGTGGTCGCCGTGCTGGCCGCGACGGTGGACGTGCGCGGCGCGATCGGTTTCTCGTCCTTCGGTGTGCTCGCCTACTACGCCGTCGCCAACGCCTCGGCCTGGACGCTGAGCGCGGCCCCGCGCGCCCGCGTGGTGCCCGCGGTGGGACTGCTGGGCTGCGCCGCGCTGGCGTTCGCGCTGCCGCCGGTCTCGGTGGCCGTCGGCGCGGGCGTACTCGCGCTGGGCGCGGCGGCCTACGGCGCCCGGCGGTGGCGGGCGGGCCGGCACGGGGCCTGAGGCCCCTCCACGGCGCCCGGCGGGGCGTACGGCGGTGTGCTCAGCGGGCGGCGAACGGCCGGTCGGTGGGGACGATCTCGCGGCCCAGCGGCAGCAGGGAGACCGGTATCAGCTTGAAGTTGGCGATGCCGAACGGGATGCCGATGACCGTGACGCACAGGGCGATGCCGGTGACGATGTGGGCGAGCGCGAGCCACCAGCCGGCCAGGATCAGCCACAGCGCGTTGCCCACGCAGGAGGGGGCGCCCGCGTCGCGCCGCTCGACCGTGGTGTGCCCGAAGGGCCACAGGGCGTAGACGCCGATGCGGAAGGCGGCGATGCCGAAGGGGATGCCGATGACCGTGACGCACAGCAGGACGCCGGCGAGGAGATAGCCGAGGAACAGCCAGAAGCCGGACAGGACGAGCCAGATGACGTTGAGGATGGTCTTCACTGTTGTCCTGCCATCCTTTCGAGGCGGGCGATGCGCTCCGCCATCGGCGGGTGCGTGGAGAACATCTTGGACATCCCCTGGCCCGGGCGGAAGGGGTTGGCGATCATCATGTGGCTCGCCGTCTCGATCCGGGGCTCGGGGGGCAGCGGAAGCTGCTTGGTGCCCGTCTCCAGCTTGCGCAGGGCGCTGGCGAGGGCCAGCGGGTCGCCGGTGAGCTGGGCGCCGGAGGCGTCCGCCTCGTACTCCCGGGAGCGGCTGATGGCCAGCTGGATCAGCGAGGCGGCGAGCGGGCCGAGGATCATGATCAGCAGCATGCCGAACAGGCCGGGCCCCTCGTCGTCGTCCGAGCGGCCGACCGGGATCAGCCAGGCGAAGTTCACCAGGAACATGATCACGGAGGCGAGCGCTCCGGCGACCGAGGAGATGAGGATGTCCCGGTTGTAGACGTGGCTCAGCTCGTGGCCGATGACGCCGCGCAGCTCGCGCTCGTCCAGCAGGCGCAGGATGCCCTCGGTGCAGCACACGGCCGCGTTGCGCGGGTTGCGGCCGGTGGCGAAGGCGTTCGGCGCCTCCGTCGGCGAGATGTACAGCCGGGGCATGGGCTGGCGGGCCTGCGTGGACAGCTCCCGCACCATCCGGTACAGCGCCGGGGCCTCGAACTCGCTGACCGGACGGGCGCGCATCGCGCGCAGCGCGAGCTTGTCGCTGTTCCAGTACGCGTACGCGTTCGTGCCCAGCGCGACCAGGACGGCGATGATCAGCCCGGGGCGGCCGAAGAAGCCGCCGATGACGATGATGAGTGCGGACAGCCCCCCGAGGAGTACGGCCGTCCTGAGCCCGTTGTGCCGGCGGTGCACGGTGCGCCCTCCAAGTCGTGCTGCTGGGAACACTCTGATCCAGTGGACCCTCCCGCTTCCGACAACGGCGGGCGGGGTCCACAAGTTCCCGCGCGCCTGCGGCCGCCCGCCCCGGCCGAACGGGTGACGTGCCCTTTCGGCGGCGCGCGCGGAGCGGCACGGGTGCCCCGCGCGCGCGTTACGACTCCTAGAACAGTCCGCCGGCGGCGAAACGCAGGACCAGCTGGGGCGCTCCGGACAGGGCGACGCCGAGGACTGCGGTGAGGGCGAGCGCGGCCGTGAGGGGGGCCGGGACCCGGTGCCGGACGGGCTCGCCCTCGGGTGCGCGGAACAGCAGGGCCGTCCACTGGAGGTAGTAGAAGAGGGCGATCACGACGTTGCCGGCCATGACGACGGCGAGCCAGCCGAGGCCCGCGTCGACGGCCGCCGAGAACACGGTGACCTTGGCGAACAGGCCGATGACGCCCGGCGGCAGCCCGGCCAGGCACAGCAGGAAGAAGGCCAGCAGCAGCGCGCTGAGCGGGTTGGTGGCGTACAGGCCCCGGTAGTCGGCGATCCGGTTCAGCGCCCGGCCGCGGCCCACCAGGGCGGCCACGGCGAAGGCGCCGAGGTTCACCGCGGCGTACATCAGGGCGTACGCGACGGTGGAGCCGATCGCCCGCTCGGCGTCCTTGGTGTATCCGGCGGCGGCGATCGGCACCAGCAGATAGCCGGCCTGGCCGACGGAGGACCAGGCGAGCAGCCGTACGGCGCTGTACGCGCGCGTGGCCCGCTGGCGCAGCGCGGCGACGTTGCCGGCGGTCATGGTGAGGGCGGCCAGGGCGGCGAGCGCGGGCCCCCAGACGTCGGCGTACGACGGGAACGCGACGACGGTGACGAGGATCAGGCCGGAGAAGCCGACCGCCTTGCCGACGACCGACAGATAGGCGGCTACGGGCAGGGGCGCGCCCACATAGGTGTCGGGCACCCAGAAGTGGAAGGGCGCGGCGGCCGTCTTGAAGGCGAAGCCGACGAGGGTGAGGACGACACCGGCCTGGGCGAGGGTGTGCAGCTGCCCGTCGACGTGCGTCAGGCGCTGGGCGACCTGGGTGAGGTAGAGGGTGCCGGTGGAGGCGTAGACGAAGCTGATGCCCATCAGGCTGACCGCGGTGGCGGTGACCGAGGACAGGAAGAACTTCAGCGCGGCCTCGGCGGAGCGCTTGTCGCCGAGCCGGATGCCGACGAGGGCGAACGCGGGCAGGGAGGCGACCTCCAGGGCGACGATCAGCGTGGCCAGGTCGCGGGAGGCGGGCAGCAGGGCGGCGCCGGCCGCGGAGGACAGCAGCAGGAACCAGAACTCGCCCGCCGGGACGCGCCGCCGTTCGTCGTCCAGGTGGGTGACGGACAGCAGGGCCGCGAGCAGGGCGCCGCCGAGCACCAGGAACTGGACGACCAGGGTGAAGTGGTCGGCGGTGTAGCTGCACGCGCGCGCGGGCGCGTCGGTGCAGAAGGTGCCGCGGTCGCCGTCCAGCAGGGGCAGCAGCAGCGCGGTCGCCGCGGCGAGTCCGGCGACCGAGACCCAGCCGAGCACGGCCTTGCGGGGCTCGGGCACGAACAGGTCGGCGACGAGGACGGCGAGCGCGACGACGGCCGCGAGGGTGGGCGGGGCGATCGCCAGCCAGTCGACGGACTGGACCAGCGACTCGGCAAGCGGCTGGGCGCTCATCGGGTGCCTCCTGCGAGGAGCTGCTGCACGGCCGGGTCGGTCAGGCCGAGCAGGGCCCCCGGCCACAGTCCGGCGAGGACGGTGAGGGCGACCAGCGGGGTCCAGGCCGCGAACTCGTAGCCGTGGACGTCGGCGAGCTTCACCGCCTCCCGGTCGGTGCCGCCCATGCAGACGCGCCGGACCACGATCAGCATGTACGCGGCCGTCAGCAGGGTGCCGAACGCGCCGATCGCCATGAAGGTGAGGAAGGCCGGCCGGCTGAGGCCCGCGGCGGGCCGGAACGAACCGAACAGGGCGAGCATCTCGCCCCAGAACCCGGCGAGGCCGGGCAGGCCGAGGGAGGCGACCGCGCCGAAGGCGAGCAGGCCGCCGAGGCGCGGGGCCCTGCCGTACAGGGCGGCGCCGGTCTCCTCGGCGAGGGTGTCCAGGTCGGTGCTGCCGGTGCGGTCCTTGAGCGCGCCGACCAGGAAGAACAACAGGCCCGTGATGAGACCGTGGGCGATGTTGGCGAACAGGGCGCCGTTCACGCCGGTCGGGGTGGTGCTGGCGATGCCGAGCAGGACGAAGCCCATGTGGCCGACGGAGGAGTAGGCGATCAGCCGCTTGAGGTCGCCCTTGGCGCCCTGCCGGGCGAGGGCGAGGCAGGCCAGGGAGCCGTAGACGATCCCGACGACGGCGAACGCGGCGAGGTACGGCGCGAAGGTGTGGAAGCCGTCCGGCGCGACCGGCAGGACGATCCGGACGAAACCGTACGTACCCATCTTCAGCAGGACGCCGGCCAGCAGGACCGAGCCGACGGTCGGCGCGGCGGTGTGGGCGTCGGGCAGCCAGCTGTGCAGCGGCCACATCGGCGTCTTCACCGCGAGCCCGATCCCGATCGCCAGAACGGCGATGACCTGCACGGATGTGGTCAGCGACCGGCCGTTGTCAGTGGCGAGTGCGACCATGTCGAACGTGCCCGCCTTGATCCCGATCAGGAGCAGGCCGAGCAGCATGACCACGGAGCCGAGCAGCGTGAACAGGATGAACTTCCACGCGGCCCGGGTCCGGCCCGCACCGCCCCACCGGGCGATGAGGAAGTACATCGGGATGAGCACCATCTCGAACGCGAGGAAGAACAGCAGCAGGTCGAGCACGGCGAAGGTGGCGAGGGTGCCGGACTCCAGCAGGAGCAGGAGCGCGACGAACGCCTTCGGGGCCGGGCCCGCCGGCGGCTTGAAGTAGGAGTAGAGCGCGCAGAGGAAGGTCAGCAGCGCGGTCAGGACCAGAAGGGGGAGGGAGATGCCGTCGATGCCGAGGTGGATCCGCACGTCGAGTGCGGGGATCCAGCTGATGTCGGTCGTGGCCTGCGTCTTCGACGGATGGTCGTGGTCGAAGCCGAGCGCGAGGACGATCGCGGCGATGAGGATCGCGCCGGTGACGGTCACACCGTGCCGCAGCACGGCCTGCCCCGGCGACTTCCCCTTCAGTCCGGGCGGGGCCGGAAGGAGCGCGGCGACGGCGCCGAGGAGCGGGCCGACGACGACGAATGCCAGAAGGAACTGCATCACGGACTCGTTGATATCGATCACGCCTGCTCACGCTCCCGTGGCGACGAGGAGGACGGCGACCGCCAGGACGACGGTGCCGGCGAGCAGCGCGCTCACATAGGTCTGCACATTGCCGGTCTGCGCACGCCGTACGGCGGCCCCGAGCAGCCGGGGCAGGGCGGCGGCGCCGTGCACGTAGGTGTCGACGACCTCGCGGTCCAGGAACCGGACGAGGCTCGCCCCGGCCTGGACCGGGCGGACGAACAGCGCCGCGTACACGGCGTCCAGGTGGAAGCCCGCCGCGGCGGGCCGGTGCAGCGGGCCGAGCAGCAGCCGTGCGGGGTCCGCCGGGTCGGGCGCGTGGGCGAGGTCGCCGTAGGCCGGCCGGTGGGTGGCGATGGCCTCGGCCTCGACCAGTCCGGCGTCGGCCTCGGGGTGGGCGGCGACCGCGCCCAGCGGGGAGCGGGCGGCGAGCGCGGTGGTGCGCTGCCAGGCGCCGTAGGTGAGCAGCCCGCCGACCAGGGCGAGGCCCGTGCCGAGGATGGAGGTGAGCGGGGTCGGGGTCAGGTCGCGGCCGTCGAACCAGTCGGGCAGGACGCGGTAGGCGAGCCCGCCGAGGGCGAGGGAGGGAATCGCGAGGACCCAGAGCACGGCGTTCATGGTGAGCGGCTGAGGCCCGTGGTCGGGGGCCTCGGCGCCCCGGCCGCGGAAGGCCAGCAGCCACAGCCGGGCGGCGTACGCCGCGGTGAGGAGCGCGGTGATGAGCCCGGCGACCAGGACGATCCAGCCGGCCGCGCCGGGGGCGTGCGCGGTGTGGCCCTGGGTGACGTGTTCGGCGGCGCCGAGGACGGACTCCTTGGAGAAGAAGCCGCTGAACGGCGGGATCGCGGCGAGCGCGAGCAGCGCCACGGTCATCGTCCAGTAGGCGTCCGGTACGCGGTCGCGCAGGCCCCGCATGCGGGACATGGCGGCCAGCGAGTTGGTGCCGGCGGCGTGGATGACCACACCGGCCGCGAGGAACAGCAGCGCCTTGAAGGCGCCGTGTGTGAGGAGGTGGAAGACGGCGGCACCGCGGTCGCCGACGGCGAGGGCGCCGGTCATATAGCCGAGCTGGCCGATGGTCGAGTAGGCGAGGACGCGCTTGATGTCGTCCTGGGCGAGCGCGGCGAGGGCGGAGCCGGCCATCGTGACGGCGGCCATGACGGCGAGGACCGCCATCGCGGCCCGGGAGGCCTCGAACAGCGGGAGGAGACGGGCGATGAAGTAGACACCGGCGGCGACCATCGTCGCGGCGTGGATCAGCGCGGAGACGGGCGTCGGGCCCGCCATCGCGTCCGGGAGCCAGGTGTGCAGCGGGAACTGCGCCGACTTGCCCGCGACGCCCGCGAGCAGCAGCAGCGCGACCAGCGTGGGGTGGTCGATGCCACCGCTCGTGACGGCGCCGAGGATCCGGGTGAGCCGGAACGACCCGGCGTCGCCGGCCAGCGCGAACAGGCCGATCAGGAACGGCACGTCGCCGAGCTTGGTGACCAGGAAGGCCTTCAGGGAGGCGGCGCGGGCCTCGGGGGTCTCCCAGTAGTGGCCGACCAGGAAGTAGGAGCAGATGCCCATCACTTCCCAGCCGACCAGCAGCACGATCAGGTCGCCGGAGTAGACGACCAGGAGCATCGCGGAGGTGAACAGGGAGACGAGCGCGGCGTACGACGGGTAGCGCGGGTCGTCGCGCAGATAGCCGGTGGAGTAGATCTGCACGCAGGACGCGACGCAGGCGACCAGGACGGCGACGAGCGCGGCGAAACCGTCGATGTGCAGGGCCAGCTCGATGGGCACGGACCCGGTGGGCGTCAGCTCGGTGTGGGCGTCCACGGCCGCGCCGCCGCCCTGGCGCACGGCGACCAGCGCGGCCAGGACCAGCGAGGCCAGCGGCGGGAGCACGGCGAGCGGGCGGACGAACCCGGGGGCGGTGCGGCCGAGCAGCAGGCCGGCCGCGGCGCCCAGGAACGGCAGGAGGGGGACGAGGACGGCGAGAGTGGTCGTGGTCACGCGGTGGCCTCAGCCTTCTCGGCCGCGGGGTGATCGCTGTCGGGGCCTTCCGCGTCGGGGCCCTCGGCGGTGTCGCGGAGCTTGTCGATGTCGGAGGTGCCGCGGTTGCGGTACACCGCGAGCACGATGGCCAGGCCGATGCCGATCTCGGCGGCGGCGATGGCGATGGTGAACAGGGTCAGCGCCTGGCCGGAGTGCAGGGTGTCGTTCGCGGTCCGGCCGAGCCAGGCGTCGAAGGCGACCAGGTTGAGGTTGACGGCGTTGAGCATCAGCTCGACCGACATCAGGACCAGGATCGCGTTGCGGCGGGCGAGGACGCCGTACAGGCCGGTGCAGAACAGGAGGGCGGAGAGTACGGCGGGATAGGCGAGGTGCATCAGCGGGCGCCTTCCTTCCCGGGGGCCGCGGGCGCGGCGTCGGCCTTGTTCTTGCGGGACAGCACGATCGCGCCGACCAGGGCGGCGAGGAGCAGCACGGACAGGGCCTCGAACGGCAGCACCCAGTGCCGGAACAGGCTGGCGCCGGTGACCTTGGTGGTGCCGCCGGCCGGGCCGTCCAGGTCGATCCAGGTGGTGCGGAAGGCGTCCACGACCACCCAGACCAGGGCGACGGCGGAGGCGACCGCGACAGCCAGGGCGGCCGGGCGGTTGCCGGAGTCGGCGTCCGGCGAGCGGCCGATGGGGGCCTTGGTGAGCATCAGACCGAACAGCAGGAGGACGACGACGGAACCGACGTAGATCAGCACCTGCACCCAGGCGATGAACTCGGCCGTGAGCAGCAGGTACTCCACGGCGAGGCCGCCGAGCGCGACCACCAGCCACAGGGCGGCGTGCACCAGCTGCCGGGTGGTGACGGTGACCAGCGCGGCGCCGAGCGTGACCAGGCCGACGAGCAGGAAGGCGATCTCGACGCCGGTCGGGGACAGGAAGCCGTGCGGGGCCTGGGCGAGCGTCATGCCGTGCCCTCCCCCGGCTGCGCCTGCGCGGCGGCCAGCTTCTCGGCGGTCTTGCGGGCCGCGGCGATCTCCTTGGGCTCCTCGGCGCCGGGGTCCAGGGCGGGCGGGGCCGGCACGGTCCACATCCACTCGCGGAGCTTGTCCCGCTCGTGGGTGAGGTCGCGGATGTCGGTCTCGGCGTACTCGAACTCCGGGGACCAGAACAGCGCGTCGAAAGGACAGACCTCGATGCAGATACCGCAGTACATGCACAGGGAGAAGTCGATCGCGAACCGGTCGAGGACGTTGCGGCTGCGTTCCCGGCCGCCGGGGGCGGCGGGCGGGACGGTCTCCTTGTGGGAGTCGATGTAGATGCACCAGTCCGGGCACTCGCGGGCGCACAGCATGCAGACCGTGCAGTTCTCCTCGAACAGCCCGATCACCCCGCGGGTGCGGGGCGGCAGCTCGGGCAGGGCGTCCGGGTACTGCTCGGTGACGGACTTCCTCGTCATCGTGCGCAGGGTGACGGCCAGGCCCTTGGCGAGGCCGGAGCCGGGAATGGGGGCCATTTAGGAGATCACCACCTTGACGATGCCGGTGAGGGCGATCTGGGCGAGGGAGAGGGGGACGAGGAGGGTCCAGGACAGTTTCTGGAGCTGGTCCTCACGCAGCCGCGGGTAGGTCACGCGGAGCCAGATCACCAGGAAGGCGAGGATCGCGGTCTTCAGCAGGGTCCAGACCCAGCCGAGGCCGTCGGCGCCCCACGGGCCGTGCCAGCCGCCGAGGAAGAGGACGGTGGTCAGGCCGCACAGGACGACGATGCCGGCGTACTCGGCGAGCAGGAACAGGGCGAAGCGCAGTCCGGTGTACTCGGTGTACGCGCCGAAGATGATCTCGGAGTCGGCGACCGGCATGTCGAACGGCGGGCGTTGCAGTTCGGCGAGTCCGGCGACGAAGAAGACGACCGCGCCGACGATCTGCCACGGCAGCCACCACCAGTGGAAGGCGTGCAGGATGCCGGGCAGGGAGACGGTGCCGGCCGCCATCGCGACGGAGGCCGCAGCCAGCAGCATCGGCAGTTCGTAGGAGAGCAGCTGGGCGGCCGTGCGCAGGCCGCCCAGCAGGGAGAACTTGTTGGCGCTGGCCCAGCCGGCCATCAGCGAGCCGAGCACGCCGACGCCCATCACCGCGAGGACGAAGAACACGCCGGCGTCGAGCACCTGGCCGACGGCGCCCTCGCCCGGGCCGATCGGGATGGCGAGCAGGACGAGGAGGTACGGCAGCAGGGCCACGGCGGGGGCGAGCTGGAAGACACGGCGGTCGGCGCCCGCCGGGACCACGTCCTCCTTCTGCGCGAACTTCACGCCGTCGGCGATCAGCTGGGCCCAGCCGTGGAATCCGCCCGCGTACATCGGACCGAGGCGGCCCTGCATATGGGCCATCACCTTGTGCTCGGTCTGGCCGACGATCAGCGGGAAGGTGAGGAAGACGGCGAACACGACGAGGAGTCGCAGGGCGACGTCCAGTACGTCGTTCACTGCGGGCCTCCTGTGGAATCGGTATCGGAGTCGGTGCCGGTGTCAGTTCGGGTGCCGGTGTCGTCCGGCTCAGGCCGCGATGCCTGCCGCTCGCCCTTCGCCTCCGGTTCCGGTGCGGGTTCCGGTTCCGGTTCCGGGGCGGGCTGCGGCTCGTCGAAGGCCGGGCGGGCGTGGTGCCAGGGGGCGTCCGAGCTGCGCGGGGCGCGGGCGCGCTGGGAGGCCGAACCTTCCGAGGCGCTGCGGGCGCGACGCGCCGGGCCGGGCGTGGGGCCGGGCTCGTAGGCCGCCGAGGCCTCGGCGGCCGGGCCTTCCGTCGGGCCCTGTGCCGCCGCCCCGGTGGCATCGCCCTCGGCAGCGGCCTCCTTGCGCGGGGCCGCGTCCTCGGTCCGGGCCGCCTGCTGGCTCGCCGACCCCTCGCTCGCGCTGCGCATCCGGCGCGGCCGGGCGGGAGCGGCGGCACCCGGCGCCGTATCCGGGGCGGTGCCCTCCGCAGGGGAAGCCCCCGGGGCCGTCTGGCTCGCCGAACCCTCGCTCGCGCTGCGCATCCGGCGGGGCCGCGCGGGTGCGGCGGCGTCCGTACCCGGTGCGGCGGCGTCCGGCGCGGCCGCCTGGCTCGCCGAACCCTCCGCTGCCGAGCGGGTGCGCCGTACCGGGCGGTCGCCTGCCGCGCGGGCGGCTGCCGTGCGGGCGGCTGCCGTGCGGCCGGCCGCCGCTCTGGCCGGGCGGGCCGGGGCCGGGGGGAGCTGACCCTTCAGGGGTCCCCATTCGTTGGGGTCGGGGACACCGGGCGGCAGCATCTGGCGGCGCTTGGGGCCACCGTGCTCGGACTCGCCCGGCTCCTTGGCGCCCGGCCAGGCCTTGGCGACACGGGCGGCGAGGACGAAGTCCTTGCGGAGGGGGTGGCCCTCGAAGTTCTCGGGGAGCAGGAGGTGCTCCAGGCCCGGGTGGCCCTCGAAGACGACGCCGAACATCTCGTGGGTCTCGCGCTCGTGCCAGGCGGCGCCCGCGTAGACGCCGACGGCGGAGGGCAGGACGGGCGCGTCGTGCGGGACCGTCGTACGGACCAGGAGGCGGCGGACCGGGTGCAGGGCGACGACGTGCGCGGCGACCCGGAAGCCCGTGCCGGGTTCGTCGACCGCGCTCAGCCAGTCGAAGTAGGTGCAGGCCAGGGCCGTACGGGCCGTCTGTAGGGCGGTGAGCCAGGCGGACGGCGGTACGTCCACGGTCAGGAGGTCGTACGACTCCTCCGCCGTGGCGTCCGGGCCGAAGAGTTCCTCGGCGGGGGCGGGCAGCCAGCCGGCGGCCGTGCTCATCGCGGGCCCTCCTCACCGGCCGGCGCCGGGGGCCGGACCAGGCCGCTCTGGAGGGCCGCGGCGGACGGCCGGGCGGCGGGCCCGTCGCCGTACCGCTCCCCCAGCGACTCGCGGGCGATCTTCTCCTGGAGCTTGAGGATGCCCTGGAGCAGCGCCTCGGGGCGCGGCGGGCAGCCGGGGACGTAGACGTCCACCGGGATGATCTGGTCGACGCCCTTGGTGACGGAGTAGGAGTCCCAGTAGGGGCCGCCGCAGTTGGAGCACGCGCCGAAGGAGATGACGTACTTCGGCTCGGGCATCTGCTCGTACAGGCGCTTGACGGCCGGGGCCATCTTGTCCGTCACGGTGCCCGAGACCACCATCAGGTCGGCCTGGCGGGGGCCCGGCGCGAAGGGGATGACGCCGAGCCGGATGAAGTCGTGGCGGGCCATCGACGCGGCGATGAACTCGATCGCGCAGCAGGCGAGGCCGAAGTTGAACACCCAGAGCGAGTAGCGGCGGCCCCAGTTCAGGACCACCTTCATCGGCTCGGGCGCCAGCCGTGCCAGCGCCCCCAGCCGCTTGGGCTCGGGCAGGAGAACGGGGTCCGGGTTCACGTCCATGCCAGGACGCCCTTCTTGTATGCGTACAGCAGGCCCACGGCGAGGAAACCGAGGAAGACGAACATCTCCACCAGGGTCGCCGCGCCGTAGCCGGGGGCGGCGAAGACCGTCGCCCAGGGGAACAGGAAGATCGAGTCGACCGCGAAGATCACGTACAGGAAGGCGTAGACGTAGTAGCGGACCTGGGTGTGGGCCCAGCCCTCGCCGACGGGGTCGACACCGCACTCGTAGGTCAGGAGTTTCTCCGGTGTCGGCACGACCGGGCGCAGCAGGCGGCCGGCGCCGAAGGCGACCGCGACGAACAGCACGCCGACGAGCGCGAGCAGCCCGACCACCGAGTAGGACCGGAAGTAACCGGCCGCGACGACGTGCCCCGCGGCGACCGTCGAGTCCGTCAACGTCTCCCGCACCGTCCGTCCCTCGCTCCCTGACCTCGTGACCGTGATGATTCACCGTGGTGATTCCCCGTGGTGGTGATCCACCGTGGTGATGCAGTGCACCGTGATGCCTCGTGATTCGAGGATCTGTACGCACGCGAGTCTAGGCCCTGATAAAGAGCGGGTAAGCGGCCCGTCACGCCGTGGGACGGCCCGGCGGGCCGGGGTGGGGTTTTCCCCCGGCGGCGCAGGGCGGCATACCGCATGGCGGGAACGGTGCCGGGCACGGCAGGCTGACCAGCATGACCGCTCCCCGCCCCGCCGCCGCCCCGACCGGCGGCACCGACGCAGACGACGGACGCGACGGCTCCCATCGGCTGCCTCCGCCCCGGCCGGCCTACGACACGCATACCTGGAAGGAGATCGCGCACCTGCTGCTGAACCTGCCGGCGGCGGTGATCGGCTTCACGTACGCGTTCACCGTGCTGGTGGCCGGCGGCGCCCTCACCCTCACCGTGATCGGGTTTCCGCTGCTCGCGCTGTGCCTGCTCGTCTCCCGGCAGCTGGGCAAGGTGGAGCGGGCCCGGGCCCGCAAGCTGCTCGGGGTGCGGGTGGAGGAGCCGTCGCCGCTGCCGCTCGCCAGGAGCGGCGGGCCGGTGCAGCGGGTGTGGATGGCGCTGAAGGACCCGGTGGGCTGGCGCACCCTGCTGTACGACGTCATCCGGCTGCCGTGGGGCATCCTCACCTTCGCCACCACGCTGACCTCGCTGTTCGTGCTGTGGCCGGTGCTGCCGTACCTGGCGCGGCTGATGGCGAACCTGGACCGGGCGATGGTGCGCGGGCTGCTGTCGCCCTCGGACGAGCTGGAGCGCCGGATCGCCGAGCTGGAGTCCGACCGCGGGATCGTGGTGGACACGGCGGCGGCGGATCTGCGCCGGATCGAGCGGGATCTGCACGACGGCGCCCAGGCGCGGCTGGTCAACCTGGCCATGGGGCTGGGCCTGGCCAAGGAGAAGCTGCTGGAGGACCCGGACGCGGCGGCGGCGATGGTGGACGAAGCGCACGGCGAGGTGAAGCTGGCCCTCCAGGAGCTGCGCGACCTGGCCCGGGGCATCCACCCGGCGGTCCTCACCGACCGCGGCCTGGACGCGGCGCTGTCGGCGGTCGCCTCCCGCTGCACGGTGCCGGTCAAGGTGAACGTGGACCTGCCGGCCCGGCCGGCGGCGGCCATCGAGGGCATCGCCTACTTCACCGTCTCCGAGCTGCTCCAGAACGTCAGCAAGCACAGCGGGGCCCGGACCGCCTCGGTCGACGCCTGGCGGGCGGACGACCGGCTGCTCCTCCAGGTCCGGGACGACGGCCGGGGCGGCGCCCGGCTCGACGGGGGCAGCGGCATGCGGGGGCTCGCGGAGCGGCTGGGCGCGGTGGACGGCCTGTTCGTGGTCGACTCCCCGGCCGGCGGGCCCACGGTGATCACGGCGGAACTGCCCTGGCGGGACCGGCAGGAGTAGCGGGGCGCAACCACGCGCCGGATCGACGGGAGTGACCGCGCCGGGCCGGCCGCGAGCCCGGGCGAAGAGAGCAAGGCAAGCGCGAGGGCAAGCGCGAGGGGCAAGGGCAGGGGCAGGGGCAGGGGCTGGCGCCGGAGAACGTGCCGTAAGGCCGGCCGCAGGCGCAGGGGGTGGGGAAAACCCCCCGCTCAAGACGCCGACGGCCTCCATGTCCCGGAACGGCTCGGCGGACCACCCTGGACGTACGGCTGAACCGCCGTGTGGACGAGGAGAACAGGACGGCACCGATGGCGACGGAGTACGGAAACGGGTACGCCTACCGGAACGAGCGGCCGCACCGGTTGCCGGCCGGACTGCGGGCGCCGTTCGAGGCGCGCAGCTGGCGGGAGTTCGGGTATGTGCTGCTGAGCCTGCCGGTCGCGATCGTGCTGTTCTGCTGGACGGTGACCATGGTCTCCCTCGGCGCCGGCCTGCTGGTGACCTTCCTCGGCATCCCGGTGCTGGCCGCGGCGCTGGCCGGCTGCCGGGGCTTCGGGGTGCTGGAGCGGGCGCGGGCACGCGCGCTGCTGGGCCTGCGGGTGGCCGATCCGGAGCCGCTGCGCCCGCCCAAGCCGGGCCTGGTGGCGTGGACGGGGGCGGTGCTGAAGAGCGGCTCGTCCTGGCGGCAGGCGCTGTACACGCTGGTGCAGTTCCCGTGGGCGGTGTTCTCGTTCTCGGTGGTGGTGACCTTCTGGAGCCTGGGCTGGTCGCTGCTGACGTACCCGCTGTGGTTCTGGGTGTTCCCGGTGTACGCCGGCCAGGGCGGTATGCAGCTGTACGGCGACAGCCACCACAGCGTGTACCTGGACAACCCGTTCGAGGTCGGGCTGACCGCGCTGGTCGGGCTGGCGTTCACGCTGGTCAGCCCCTGGCTGGTGCGGGCCCTGACGACCGTGGACGGGCTGTTGGTGCGCGGGCTGCTCGGGCCGTCGCCGCTGTCGGCGCGGGTGGTGGAACTGGAGTCGGACCGGGGGGTCGTGGTCGACACGGCCGCCGCCGATCTGCGCCGGATCGAGCGGGCCCTGCACGACGGCGCCCAGGCCCGGCTGGCCGGTCTGGCCATGGACCTGGGGCTGGCGAAGGAGAAGCTCCGGGACGACCCGGAGACGGCCGCGCGGATGGTGGAGGAGGCGCACGGCGAGGTGAAGCTGGCCCTCCAGGAGCTGCGCGACCTGGCCCGGGGCATCCACCCGGCGGTCCTCACCGACCGCGGCCTGGACGCGGCGCTGTCGGCGGTCGCCTCCCGCTGCGCGGTGCCGGTACGGGTGGAGGTCGATCTGCCGGCCCGGCCGGCCCCGGCCATCGAGGGCATCGCCTATTTCACCGTCTCCGAGCTGCTGCGCAACGTCAGCGAGCACAGCGGGGCCCGGACCGCCTCGGTCGACGTGTGGCGGTCGGACGACCGGCTGATGCTCCAGGTGAGCGACGACGGGGTGGGCGGCGCCGACCTCGCCCGGGGCTCCGGGCTGGCCGGTCTCGCGGCCCGGCTGGACGCGGTGGACGGCGTCCTCGTGGTGGACTCCCCGTCCGGCGGCCCCACCCGGGTGACAGCGGAACTGCCTTGGCGCGGCTGACCCCCGGCGCCGCCGGGAACCGCCTTCACACGGCCGCCCCCCGGCGCCGCTGCCCCCCGGCCGACACCCGCCCGGCCGAGGCCCGACCCGGCAACCTGGCTTGACCGAACCCGACCTGCCACGACTGACACCCGACCCGACCGGGATCCGGCCCGGCTTGGCCGAGATCCGACCCGACTTGGCCCAGGCCCGACCCGGCTTGGCGGAGGCCCAACCCGGCTCGGCCGGGCCCCGGCCTGGCTCGGCCGAGGCATGGTCGGGCCTGGCCGGGTCGGGCTTGACCGGAACCCGAACGACCTGGCCGGCACCCAAGCGACCTGGCTGGCGCCCAAGCGGCCCAGCTGACACCCGACCAACCCGACTGGCACCCAAGCGGCCCAGCCGGCACCCGACGTGGGCCGACCCCGCGGCCGCCGCCCGCCCCGCGCCGCGTCTTCCCCCGGCGCGGTGGGGCGCAACGCGCCCGGCCCCGGATCTTTCCCCTGACGATGCCGGCGAGCAGCGCCCCGATCCCTGATCTTTCCCCTGGTACGGCGGCGCTCCGGCCCGAAGCCTGGAATGCTGGTCTTCCGTAGGACGGCGGACGGCCGGGGCGGGCGGCGTCGTAACGGATCGTGCTGGGGGGACCGGAAGATCGTGGAGGACAGGGTGCGGGTGGTCATCGCCGAGGATTCGGTGCTGCTCAGAGAGGGCCTGACCCGGCTGCTGACCGACCGCGGGCACGACGTCGTGGCCGGCGTCGGCGACGCGGACGCACTGGTGAAGACCATCGCCGACCTGGACGGCCGGGGCGAGCTGCCCGACGTGGTCGTGGCGGACGTACGGATGCCGCCGACGCACACCGACGAGGGTGTCCGGGCGGCCGTGACGCTGCGCCGGGTCCACCCCGGGCTCGGGGTGCTGGTGCTGTCGCAGTACGTGGAGGAGCGTTACGCCACCGAGCTGCTGGCAGGTTCCAGCCGGGGCGTGGGCTATCTGCTCAAGGACCGGGTGGCGGACGTGCGGGAGTTCGTCGACGCGGTGGTGCGGGTGGCCGAGGGCGGTACGGCGCTGGACCCGGAGGTGGTCGCGCAGTTGCTCGGCCGCAGCCGCAAGCAGGATGTGCTGGCCGGGCTGACCCCCCGGGAGCGCGAGGTGCTGGGGCTGATGGCGGAGGGACGGACGAACTCGGCGATCGCCCGGCAGCTGGTGGTCAGCGACGGCGCCGTGGAGAAGCACGTCAGCAACATCTTCCTGAAGCTCGGCCTGGCCCCGAGCGACGGCGACCACCGCCGCGTGCTGGCCGTGCTCACCTACCTGAACTCCTGAGCCGACGCCCTAATGGACGTCCGGACGGCCCCCGGCAGAAACCCGGGCGGCCCCCGGGCGGGTGCCGGGTCAGGGGCCCCGTAAGGAGCGGCCGCGGGAGAGAACCTTGAGACGCGCGGGGGTCTCTTGAGCGTCCGTTCAGCGACGCGGGACATGATGGGGAGCCAGCGCGACAGGCCCTCTCGAAATGTCATCCAATCCGCGGATGGCCTCGGGAAGGCGACCCTGACCGACGTAGGGTTGATCCTGGGATGGTCCGTGGGACGACCGGCCCCGGACAGCCGCCTCGAAGGAGGTCCAGTTCAGTGACCAGCCAGGTCAGCAGCCCAGCGGAGCAGACCGACTCAACCGTCGTGGGAGAGCAGCGCAAACCGGGCGACGCGAAGGACGTACGGCGCCTGGACCGGGTGATCATCCGGTTCGCGGGGGACTCGGGTGACGGCATGCAGCTCACCGGTGACCGGTTCACCTCGGAGACCGCTTCCTTCGGCAACGACCTCTCCACGCTCCCGAACTTCCCCGCGGAGATCCGTGCCCCCGCCGGCACGCTGCCCGGGGTCTCGTCCTTCCAGCTCCACTTCGCCGACCACGACATCCTCACCCCCGGGGACGCGCCGAACGTCCTGGTGGCGATGAACCCGGCCGCCCTGAAGGCCAACGTCGGCGATCTGCCGCGCGGCGCCGAGATCATCGTCAACACCGACGAGTTCACCAAGCGCGCCCTGCAGAAGGTCGGTTACGACTCCGATCCGCTGCACGACGGCTCACTCGACGGCTACCACCTCCACCCCGTACCGCTGACCACCCTGACCGTGGAGGCGCTGAAGGAGTTCGACCTCTCCCGCAAGGAGGCCGAGCGCAGCAAGAACATGTTCGCGCTGGGCCTGCTGTCGTGGATGTACCACCGGCCGACCGAGGGCACCGAGAAGTTCCTGAGGTCGAAGTTCGCGAAGAAGCCCGAGATCATGGCGGCGAACATCGCGGCGTTCCGGGCGGGCTGGAACTTCGGCGAGACCACGGAGGACTTCGCGGTCTCCTACGAGGTCGCCCCGGCCGCCAAGGCCTTCCCGGTGGGCACCTACCGCAACATCTCCGGCAACCTCGCCCTGGCCTACGGCCTGATCGCCGCCTCCCGCCAGGCGGATCTGCCGCTGTTCCTGGGCTCGTACCCGATCACCCCGGCCTCGGACATCCTGCACGAACTGTCCCGGCACAAGAACTTCGGGGTGCGCACCTTCCAGGCCGAGGACGAGATCGCGGGCATCGGCGCGGCGCTGGGCGCGGCCTTCGGCGGCTCCCTGGCGGTGACCACCACCTCCGGGCCCGGTGTCGCCCTCAAGAGCGAGACGATCGGTCTGGCGGTCTCCCTGGAGCTGCCGCTGCTGGTGGTGGACATCCAGCGCGGCGGCCCCTCCACGGGTCTGCCGACCAAGACGGAGCAGGCCGACCTGCTCCAGGCGATGTACGGGCGCAACGGCGAGGCACCGGTGCCGGTGGTCGCCCCGCGCACCCCGGCCGACTGTTTCGACGCGGCCCTGGAGGCGGCGCGGATCGCGCTGACGTACCGCACGCCGGTGATGCTGCTGTCGGACGGCTATCTGGCCAACGGCTCCGAGCCGTGGCGCATCCCGGAGCTGGAGGAACTGCCCGATCTCAAGGTCCGCTTCGCACAGGGCGCGAACCACACGCTGGACGACGGCACCGAGGTGTACTGGCCGTACAAGCGGGATCCGCAGACCCTGGCCCGGCCGTGGGCGATCCCCGGCACCCCGGGTCTGGAGCACCGCATCGGCGGGATCGAGAAGCAGGACGGCACGGGCAACATCTCCTACGACCCGGCCAACCACGACTTCATGGTCCGCACCCGGCAGGCCAAGATCGACGGCATCGACGTCCCGGACATCGAGGTCGACGACCCGCACGGCGCGAGGACCCTCGTCCTGGGCTGGGGTTCCACCTACGGGCCGATCACGGCGGCGGTACGGCGGCTGCGGGCGGCCGGCGAGTCCATCGCCCAGGCCCATCTGCGCCACCTCAACCCCTTCCCGCGCAACCTCGGCACGGTCCTGAAGGGCTACGACAGGGTGGTGATCCCCGAGATGAACCTCGGGCAGCTCGCGACCCTCGTCCGGGCGAAGTACCTGGTCGACGCCCACTCCTACAACCAGGTCAACGGCATGCCGTTCAAGGCGGAACAGCTCGCCGCGGCGCTGAAGGAGGCCATCGATGACTGACACCGCCGACGGGCTGCTCCAGCTGGTCCCCAAGGCCGAGGCCAAGCAGTCGATGAAGGACTTCAAGTCGGACCAGGAGGTGCGCTGGTGCCCCGGCTGCGGTGACTACGCCATCCTCGCGGCCGTACAGGGCTTCATGCCCGAACTGGGCCTGGCCCGGGAGAACATCGTCTTCGTCTCGGGCATCGGCTGCTCCTCCCGCTTCCCGTACTACATGAACACCTACGGGATGCACTCCATCCACGGCCGCGCCCCCGCCATCGCCACCGGCCTGGCCGCCTCCCGCCGCGACCTGAGCGTCTGGGTCGTCACCGGCGACGGCGACGCCCTGTCCATCGGCGGCAACCACCTCATCCACGCCCTGCGCCGCAACGTCAACCTGAAGATCCTGCTGTTCAACAACCGGATCTACGGCCTGACCAAGGGCCAGTACTCCCCCACCTCCGAGGTCGGCAAGATCACCAAGTCGACGCCGATGGGCTCCCTGGACGCCCCGTTCAACCCGGTGTCGCTCGCGCTCGGCGCGGAGGCATCCTTCGTCGCGCGCACGATCGACTCCGACCGCAAGCACCTGACGGAGGTGCTGCGCGCCGCCGCCGCCCACCCGGGCACGGCGCTGATCGAGATCTACCAGAACTGCAACATCTTCAACGACGGCGCCTTCGACACCCTGAAGGACAAACAGCGGGCCGAGGAGGCGCTGATCCGGCTGGAGCACGGACAGCCGATCCGGTTCGGTGCCGACGGAGCGCGCGGCGTCGTACGCGACCGGGCCACCGGCGACCTGAAGGTGGTCACCGTGACGGCGGAGAACGAGGCGGACATCCTGGTCCACGACGCCCACGCCGCGTCCCCGACCACCGCCTTCGCCCTCTCCCGCCTCGCCGACCCGGACACCCTGCACCACACCCCCGTCGGGGTGTTCCGCTCGGTCGAACGGCCGGTCTACGACGCCCTGATGGCCGAGCAGCTCGACACCGCCGTGGAACAGCGCGGCAAGGGCGACCTGGCCGCGCTGCTGGCGGGCGGGGACACCTGGACGGTCGTGGGCTGACCCGCCCGCCGACTCACGAGGCCCGGGACCGGACGTCCCGGGCCTCGTCGTATGCCCGGCGGGCCGCCTCGACCCGGTCCATGCGGTCGTGTGTCCACCGGGCGAGGGCCCGCACCTGCTCCGCCGCCTCACGGCCGAGGCCGGTGAGCGAGTAGTCGACGCGGGGCGGGATGACCGGCTTGGCGTCCCGGTGCACCAGGCCGTCGCGCTCCAGGGTCTGCAGGGTCTGGGTGAGCATCTTCTCGCTGACGGGCCGGCCGCCCGAGCCGCCGACCGCCCGGCGCAGCTCGCTGAACCGGTACGGCCGCTCCAGCAGCTCGATCAGGACGAGGACGCCCCAGCGGCTGGTGACGTGCTCCAGGACGAGGCGATGGGGGCACAGCGCCTCGGCGTCCATCCCCCTCTTACTTACCGTCATGCCAGTACCTTACTTCAAAGTGGGTACTTTCCCATCCACAGCGCCTCCCTTACGGTGAGTGTCATCAGGACATCGTCACCAAGGAGTCGTAGACCATGAGCATCGTCGTCACCGGAGCCACCGGGCACCTCGGCCGTCACGTCGTCACGCAGTTGCTGGAGAAGGTCCCGGCGGACCGGATCACCGCCGTCGTCCGGGACCCGGCGAAGGGCGCCGACCTCGCCGCGCGGGGGGTGCGGCTGGCCGTCGCCGACTACAACGTGCCCGAGACCCTGGACGGCCTGTTCGCGGCCGGCGACAAGATCCTGCTGATCTCCGGCAGCGAGGTCGACAAGGACCGGGTGGCGCAGCACACGGCCGTCATCGACGCGGCGAAGGCGGCGGGCGCGGCGCTGCTCGCCTACACCAGCGCCCCGGGCACCCTGACGGCCGCGCTGGCGGACGACCACCGGGCGACCGAGAAGGTGCTGCTCGCCTCCGGTCTGCCCTACACGCTGCTGCGCAACGGCTGGTACCACGAGAACTACACCGAGAACCTGGCGCCGGTGCTGGAGCACGGCGCGGTCGTGCAGGCGGCCGGCGACGGCCGGGTCTCCTCGGCCGCCCGCGCCGACTACGCCGCCGCCGCGGTCGCGGTGCTGACCGGCGAGGGCCACGAGAACGCCACGTACGAGCTGGGCGGCGACGAGGCGTGGAGCTTCGCCGAGTACGCGGCCGAGCTGAGCCGGCAGACCGGCCGGGAGATCGCCTACCGGTCGGTCTCGGTGGCGGACCTCACCGGCATCCTGACCGGTGCCGGGCTGCCCGCGCCGGTGGCCGGGATCCTCGCCGCCGTGGACGCCTCGATCGCCGACGGCGAGCTGGTGGTCTCCTCCGGCGACCTGACCCGGCTGATCGGCCGCCCCACCACCCCGCTGGCCGATGCCGTCACGGCCGCACTGAAGGGCTGACCCGGCCGGGGCCGGCTCCTCCACCCCACCCTTCCTCTGTCATGACCGTATGCGGATACGAACATGACATCGGAGGGCGTCCGGCGCTACCTTCGTGCTCGCGCGTCCGCACCGGGAGCGCGAGCGAGAGGGAGGGGCCGGTGGCCGGGAAGTCCGAGGGTGAGCACCGCATAGGCCTGCTGAACGGTTTCGCCGCCTACGGGATGTGGGGCCTGGTGCCCCTGTTCTGGCCCCTGCTGAAACCGGCCGGGGCCATGGAGATCCTCGCCCACCGCATGGTGTGGTCCCTGGTGGTGGTCGCCGTCGCGCTGCTCTTCGTGCGCCGCTGGGCCTGGGCCGGGGAACTGCTGCGCCGGCCCCGGCGGCTCGGCCTGGTCGCCGTGGCGGCCGCCGTGATCACCGTCAACTGGGGCGTGTACATCTGGGCGGTCAACGCGGGACACGTCGTGGAGGCCTCGCTCGGCTACTTCATCAACCCGCTGGTCACCATCGCGATGGGCGTGCTGATCCTCAAGGAGCGGCTGCGGCCCGTGCAATGGGTGGCGGTCGCGGTCGGCCTCGCCGCCGTCGTCGTCCTCACCGTCGGCTACGGCCGTCCGCCGTGGATCTCGCTCTGCCTCGCCTTCTCCTTCGCCACCTACGGGCTGGTGAAGAAGAAGGTCGCCCTCGGCGGGGTGGAGTCGCTGGCCGCCGAGACCGCGATCCAGTTCCTGCCGGCGCTGGGCTACCTGATCTGGCTGGCCGCGCGGGGCGACTCGACGTTCGCGGCCGAGGGCGCCGGACACGCCGCCCTGCTCGCCTCCACCGGCCTGGTCACCGCGGTGCCGCTGGTCTGCTTCGGCGCGGCGGCGATCCGGGTGCCCCTGTCCACGCTGGGCCTGTTGCAGTACCTGGCCCCGGTCTTCCAGTTCCTGCTCGGCATCCTCTACTTCCACGAGGCCATGCCGGCCGAGCGGTGGGCCGGGTTCGCGCTGGTCTGGCTGGCGCTGGTGCTGCTCACGGGTGACGCGTTGCGCTACTCCCGGCGCCCGCGCCGGCTCCCCGAACCGGCGCCCCGCAGCGTCGGGACCCCCGCATCGGCTCCGGCTGACGTCTGACCGGACGGATCGGCCCTTCCGCCGGACGCCCTCGTCGAACGGCTGCTGCTCCCGCTCCTGCTACTCCCCCTCCCGGTGCTGCTACTCCACCGCGCCGGTCACGCCTGTGCCGCCCTGGCCGCGCGGTCGGTGAGCCGGACCATGCGGGCGCGGGCGGCCTGAAGCGGGCGGGGATCATTCGCGGCGAGGCCCGGCTCGGCGGCGAGGTCCGTCCACAGGTCGATCAGATCGCGGCCCAGCCGCAGGCCCTCCTCGGGATCGCGCACCGCACGCCAGGCGGTGGCCGCGCTCTGCAGGTTGCCGTAGGCGGCCTCCGCGTCCCGGGTCTGGTGCCGCAGCCGGGCCACTTCCAGCGACAGCCGGCAAGCGCGCACGGGGTCGTCCCCCAGGTAGGCGATGTAGGCGGACAGCTCGCGCACGTGCAGCACCTCGGCGTGACGCGGGCCGAACACGGCGGAGGCCTCGGCGAGCGTCCGTTCGGCAAGTTCGGCCGCCGCGTCGATACGGCCCGCCCGCACGGCCTCGTTGATCCGGCTCATCGGCTCGGTGAGCAGCTCCGCGCCCTCGGCGGTCTCGGTCAGCGGCCCGTCGCCGAGCACCTCCTCGGCGACCGCGTCGAAGCCACGGGCCGGGGTCTGCGCGGGGGCGGGCTCGTCGAAGGGCAGCCCCAGCCCCAAGGCCGCGCCCGCAGCCGCACCACCCACGCCCTTGGCCGTACCCGCAGCCGAGGCCGTATCCGCACCCGTGTCCGCTCCCGCGTCCTTCGTGCCGGCGGCCGCGGGCGGTGGGTCCATCACCGGCGGAGGACCGAATCGGCCGGCCGGCGCCTGCGGGGTGCCCACCGGTGTCTCCGCCGCGGCGCCCGTGCCCGGTGTGCCGGGCGCGGTCAGCCGGACCGGTTCGCCGGTCACCCGGCTGGAGCCGTCGCCCGAGACCTCCAGGGGGACCACACAGCCCGCGAGGTCGTCGTGGACCGTGGCGTGTATGGGTGCCCCGACGCTGATGGCCAGGCTCTGGAGGCGGTTCAGGACGGCCTGCTGGATCTCCTCGCCGGGCGCAGCGACGACCGGCACCCCGTCCACGGAGGCGCTCCCCGGGCCGTACACCCGGACGGGTACCGCCGCCGGATACCCCACGGTCCGCGGCGCCCGCTTCTTCTCGAAGCTGAGTCCAGCCATCGGTGTCCCTCCACTCCCCCGGCGTCGCGATCCGGTCGTACGCATCTGTCCACCAGTGTGTCGGCTACCCACGGCTGCCGCGTCACCACGACGTCACAGCATCGCACCAGCACACGCGATGCCGTGAAACCCTGGCGCAGATTAATTGCGTATGCATAAGATGCACACGCACCTTGTTCGTTGGTACGACCTGACGCACCTGGGGGACCTCATGAGTCGCCGTTTTCTCTTCGTCCTCGGCAGTGCCCGCGCCGAGGGCAACACCCAGTTGCTGGCCCGGCGGGCCGCCGAGCAGCTCCCCGACGATGTCGAGCAGCGCTGGATCGACCTCACCGAGCAGCCGCTGCCCGAGTTCGAGGACCTGCGGCACGACAGCGACCACGTACGGCCGCCGTCCGGCACCCCGACCGGGCTGCTGCTGGACGCCACGCTCGCGGCCACGGACATCGTGATCGCCTCGCCGGTGTACTGGTACTCGGTCTCCGCCCAGACCAAGCGCTACCTGGACCACTGGTCGGGCTGGCTGCGCATCCCGGGCCTCGACTTCAAGGCGACGATGGGCGGCCGCACCCTCTGGGGCGTCGCCGCGCTCGCGGACGAGGAACTGTCCGTGGCCGACCCGTACGTGGGCACCCTGCGCAACTCGGCCGCTTACATGGGGATGCGGTTCGGCGGCGTACTGCTGGGCAGCGGCAGCAAGCCCGGCGACGTCCTGAACGACACCGGGGCGCTGACCCGCGCCAAGACCTTCTTCGCCCAGGACGCGCCCCTCGCGCGCTTCCCCCACGAGAGCGCGGGCGTCGTCTGAACCCAGGGGCCCGGCCGCCGGGCCCCTAGGCGGTGATGTCCTTCGCCGTGAACCGCGCCCAGGCCGCCGAGCCGAACACGGCCGCGTACAAGGCCTGGAGGCCGAGGTCGCGCAGCAGGTCGTCCCAGTAGACGGGGTCGCGCATCAGGTCGGCGAACGACAGCCAGTAGTGCGAGAAGAGGTACGGCTGCACCGCGTGCAGCTGGGGTATCTGGTCCACGATCTGCACGGTGATGAGCAGGCCGACCGTGGTCGCCATCGCCGCGATGCCGCTGTTGGTGAGGGTCGACACGAACAGGCCGAGGGCCGCCACCCCCACCAGCGAGGCCGCCACGACCAGGGCGATCAGCAGCGCGCGGGCCAGCCCCTCACCGAGGCCGATCCGGGTGCCGGAGATCGTCGTCAGCTCGCCGAGCGGGAACAGCAGCGCTCCCACGGCCAGCGCCGAGACCGCGACCACCAGGGTGGCCAGCAGGCAGAAGGCCAGCACGGCCGCGTACTTGGTGAACAGCAGCCGGGTGCGGCCGGCCGGGGCCACCAGCAGATAGCGCAGGGTGCCCGCGCCCGCCTCCCCGGCGATCGCGTCGCCGGCCACGACGCCGACCGCCATCGGCAGGAAGAACGGCAGGGTCGCGGCCAGCGCGGTGAACACCAGGAACAGACCGTTGTTGGTGATCTGCGCGATGAAGGCCGGGCCCTCGCCGCCCCCGCCGCCGGCCTGCCCGCCGTCCCCGGTCTCGATCCGCACCGCCACCCCGACCAGCACCGGCACCGCGGCCAGCACCCCGAGCAGGGCGAGCGTGCGCCACCGCCGCACGGTGGTGACCAGCTCGCTGCGCAGCAGCCCGAGGGCCCACAGCGGGTTCGGCCGGCGCACGGCGGCGGTCCCGGCCGGGCAGTCAGCCCGCGACATCGAATCCCTCCCCGGTCAGCGCCACGAACGCGTCCTCCAGCGAGGCGCGTTCCACGGTCAGGCCCCGGACCCGGACACCGGCGGTGACCAGGGCCGCGGTCACCTCGGCGAGGTCCCGGCCGGGCGGCTCGCCGGTGACCCGGTCGCCGTCGGCGGTCACGTCCCCGACGCCCAGTTCCTTCAGTACCCGGGCCGCCTCGGCCGGGTCCGGGGTGGTCACGACCAGCCGGCCGCGCGCCCCGGCCGCCAGGTCGGCCACCTCGCCCTGGGTGACCAGCCGGCCCTGCGCCATGACCGCCGCGTGGGTGCACACCTGCTCGATCTCGTCCAGCAGATGGGAGGAGAGGAACACGGTCGTCCCGTCGGCGGCCAGCTCCCTGATCAGGGTGCGGATCTCGCGCATGCCCTGCGGGTCGAGACCGTTGGTGGGCTCGTCCAGCACGAGCAGCCGGCGCGGCTGGAGCAGCGCGGCGGCCAGGCCCAGGCGCTGCTTCATGCCGAGCGAGTACGCCTTCGCCTTCTTGCCGGCGGCCGCCGTCAGGCCGACCCGGTCCAGCGCGGCGGCCACGCGCGCGTGCCGGGTGCGCGGGTCGGCGGTGGGGTCGGCGGAGTCGTAGCGCACCAGGTTGTCCCGGCCGGAGAGGAAGCCGTACAGAGCGGGGCCCTCGATGAGGGCCCCGACCTGCGGGAGGACCGTACGGGCCGCCCGGGGCATGGGGCGGCCGAGCAGCCTGACCGTGCCCGCGGTCGGTTCGATCAGGCCCATCAGCATCCGGATGGTGGTGGTCTTGCCGGAACCGTTGGGGCCGAGGAAGCCGAAGACGCTGCCCGCCGGGACGGTCAGGTCGAGACCGTCCACGGCGAGCTGTCCGCCGCGGTAGCGCTTGGTGAGCCCGCGCGTGTCGATCACACTCGCCGGGTCGCCCTCCGGCGGGCCGCCGCGCTCGCGTTCGTCCATCGGCTTCCCCTCGTCTCGTCGGTCCCGGTGGGGGTCACTTCCCCGCGTCGGCCGCCTTCACCAGGGTCTCCTTCGTCACCAGGCCGGCGTACACCTTGCCGTCGTCGGTGATCAGGGCGTTGACCAGGCGGGTGGAGAAGACCGTGCCCTTGCCGAACTTCCCGGAGACCGGGTCGCCGAGCGAGCCGAGGAAGCCGCCGGCGTCACCGCCCTGGGAACCGGTGGGCAGGCCGCCCTTGGCGCCGGTGTCGACGGTGGCAACGGACGTCCAGCCCTCGCCGAGGACGTCCAGCCCGCCGAGGCCCTCGGTGAAGTCCTCGTCGTGCTCCGGGCCGGGCGTCCTGGCCGCCGCGTCCTTCTCCTCGGTGACCCGCGCGCCCTTCGGCGGGGTGAAGTCGAAGGTGGAGGCGGCCGGCCGGCCGAACGAGACCTGGGTGAAGCCGGCGTCGACCACGGCGGCCCCGCCGCTCCTCGGGGTGAGCGTGAACTTCAGCGGCATCCAGGTCTTCGCGTCCACGGCGATGCTGATCGCACCGACCGTGGTGCCGGACTGCCGGGGCCGGATCAGCAGCTTGTAGGCGTCGCGGCCGGCCACCTGCGCGGTGCCGTCGACGGTGACGGACGTGGTGTCGTCCACCGCCTTCAGCGCCTCGTCGGCGAAGTCCTTCGGGGTGGCCGGCGGCTCTGCCCGACGCTCCTTGCCGGACCCGGCCGCGGTGGAGTGGTAGACCTCGTTGCTCTTGCTGTCGTAGCCCCAGACGTCCTTGCCGTCGTGGATGAGGCTGTACTCGGCGCCGCGCTCCAGCAGCGACATCTTCTGCCGGTCCGGGCCGTCGGCGGCGACCCGCAGGGTGTGCATGCCGGACGCCAGCTCGGTGAGCCTGGACCGCGGGTCGGCGGAGGAGCCGTCGCCGGAGCCGCCGTGGTCCGCGCCGGAGAGCAGGCCGTCCTCCAGGCCGCCGAGGTCCGGCAGGCCGAGGTCGGTGGTGATCTTCACGGTGCCGGACAGCTGTTGCACGTCCGACCTGGCCATCTTCTCGATGAGCTGCTGTGCGGTGATCTTCGGCAGGTCGGGGTCGCCGGAGTCGGCGAGCGCCGGGACGAGCCCGATCGTGGCCGCCGCCACCCCCACCACCGCGACGGGAACGCCGTACCGGGCGGCCTTGCGCCGGCCGGAGCGCGGGGCCCCGTCCCGCGCGGCGTCCTCGTGCGCGGCGCCCACTGCGTCGTCGGATTCGTACGGTGCCATGTGTGCCTTACCTCCGTCGTCGGCGGCGGCTGTTCTCACGCTGGTCAACCCTGAGCCGCCATTCTCACCCGAATCGATGAGTCGTGGTGATTCCTGCGGTTTCCATATGACCAAATCCGCCGAGCGGAAGCGTCAACCCTCGGAGGCAACTGCGCCTACGCCTGCGGTATGACACCGGACGGCGGCGTCCCCCTACGACCCGTAGGGGTCGCCGGGGTCGCGGGGGGAGGCCGCGTCCATGCGGGGGACGCCGGGATCCGGCCATGCGAGGGGTGCGGGGCCACCGGAGGGACGGACGGGGTGGGCGGGCCGGGTCAGCCGGCGCGGTGGACCACCGCGTCGCACAGCTCCATCAGCGCAGCCTTGGCGCCGCACTCCGGCAGCGGGGCCAGCGCGGACCGCGCCTCCTCCGCGTACCGGACCGTGTCCCGGCGGGCCTGCTCCAGCGCGGGGTGGGCGCGCAGCGCGGCCAGCGCCCGGGCGTGCCGGGTGTCGTCGCTGAGGTCGGAGTCCAGCAGTTCGCACAGCGCGATGTCCTCGGCCAGCCCGAGCCGGGCGGCCCGCTCGCGCAGCCGGAGCACCGGAAGCGTCGGGATGCCCTCGCGCAGGTCGGTGCCCGGGGTCTTGCCGGACTCGTGGGAGTCGGAGGCGATGTCCAGGACGTCGTCCGCCAGCTGGAAGGCGACGCCGAGCCGTTCGCCGTACTGGGTGAGCACGTCCACGACCCGCTCGCCGGCGCCGGACATCATCGCGCCGAACCGGCAGGACACCGCCACCAGGGAGCCGGTCTTGCCGGCCAGCACGTCCAGGTAGTGCTCGACCGGGTCGCGGCCGTCCGAGGGGCCCGCGGTCTCCAGGATCTGCCCGGTGACCAGCCGTTCGAACGCCAGGGCCTGCACCCGGACCGCCTCCGGGCCGAGGTCGGCGAGGATCTGGGAGGCGCGGGCGAAGAGGAAGTCGCCGGTGAGGACCGCGACGGAGTTGCCCCAGCGGGTGTTGGCGCTGTCCACTCCGCGCCGTACGGCCGCCTCGTCCATGACGTCGTCGTGGTAGAGCGTGGCCAGGTGGGTCAGCTCCACGACCACGGCCGACGGCACGACGCCCGGCGCGTACGGGTCGCCGAACTGGGCGGCGAGCATCACGAGCAGTGGCCGGAATCGTTTCCCGCCGGCCCGCACGAGGTGCTGCGCGGCCTCGGTGATGAACGGGACCTCGCTCTTGGTGGCATCGAGCAAGCCTTCCTCGACAGCCGCCAATCCGGCCTGGACATCGGCTTCGAGAGCCTGGTCCCGCACGCTCAGCCCGAACGGCCCGACGACGGTCACGAGGGGTCTCCTGTCTGCTGGTGTCTGCTGGCGATTACACGGTTTGTCGATAGGTCGCTGCCATCACTCAAGTCAGCGTATCCGGTCCTGTTTCGATCACCGATAGCGCCCACCGGTCCAGCCCGGGTGGTATCGGACCATGACCGGCATGGTTTTGATCACACGGTAATAAGGGACATATATCGACTTAACGGTAATCCGGATGCCGTGTCGCGACCTCTCCACACCTTCCTCACCCTCACCCCTCCCCCGTCGGCCTCCAGGGCAACGACGCGCGCCCCACTCCGGGTTCCACCACTACTCGGACTTCAGGCCTGAATAGCCCTAATCCCCCATGTCCGATTTGAAGTCTTTTGCCATTTCGTGAATTGGGTCACTCGCCCCAGCTCGCCCGCGCCGCCCGCCACGCCCCCGCCACGCCTTGCCCCGTCGGCGAGTTGAGGATTGGCATTCGCAAAGGATCAAGCCCCTCAAACGACATCGATCAAGACCAAATGGCGCCTTGTATGAATCCGGTACTTGTTCCCGACATGTGCTCTCGCATACGTTCCGGGCCGTCGGGTGGACGCCTAATCCTGCCGCCGCCCGCGTAACCCATTCACGAACTCATTCGTACGGCAGGAGCGGGGGACCCAGGTAAGTCGCCGCGCCGGACGGCATACGCCGCACCGGAACGGCTCGGGGTGAAGCCGTGCCTCCTTCCGGGCACGGCCGGGCACCTCCCCGCCCGAACCCGACAGCTCACCTCGCAGGCGCCGGAGAGGAACTTTCGATGCCTGCTGCCGCTCAGCACCGCCGTACCCGGAACACCCGCCTCGTCCGCACCCTCGCCGCCGCCTGCACCGGCGCCGCCGTCCTCGCCCTGCCGCTCATCGGCGCGACCGGCGCGTCCGCCGCCACCACCGCGGCCCCGGCGGTGGCCACCACCCCCGCCGGATACCCGGACAACCTCGACGGCTGGATCCGCGAATCGCTCGCGATCATGGCCGAGAAGAACATCCCGGGCACCTACAACGGCATCCACCGCAACATCATCCGCGAGTCCTCCGGCAACCCGTCGGCCATCAACCTCTGGGACTCCAACGCGGCCAAGGGCATCCCGTCCAAGGGCCTGCTCCAGGTCATCGACCCCACCTTCAACGCGTACCACGTCGCCGGAACGTCCTTCGACATCTACGACCCGGTCGCGAACATCACCGCCGCCTGCAACTACGCGGCGGACCGGTACGGCTCGATCGACAACGTCTTCGGCGCCTACTGACCGGACCGGCCGCCCGGCCCCTGACGCGGTCAGGCGGCCGGGAACAGTCTTTCGAGGACGACGGCGACCCCGTCGTCCTCGTTCGACACCGTGACCTCGTCGGCCACCGCCTTCAGCTCGGGATGTGCGCCGGCCATGGCCACACCGCGCGCCGCCCAGCGGAACATCGGGATGTCGTTGGGCATGTCACCGAAGGCCAGGGCCCGTTCGGCACCGATCCCCAGCCGCTCGGCGGCCAGCGCCAGACCGGTCGCCTTCGTCACCCCGCTCGGCTGGAGCTCCACGGTGCCCGGCCCCGACATGGTGACGCTCGCCAGCGAGCCCACCGCCGAGCGCGCCACGGCCGCCAGCTCGTCGTCGGACAGCTCGGCGTGACGCAGCAGCACCTTGCTGATGGGCTCGGCCCACAGATCGGCGCGCCGGCCGACCCGGACCGCGGGCAGCGTCGGATGCGGCATCCGGTAGCCGGGCTCGATCAGCGTGAGCCCGTCCTCGCCGTCCTGGTCGACCGCCGCGTACACCTGCCCCACCTCCGCCTCGACCTTGCCGAGCGCGGTCTCCGCCAGCTCCCGGTCCAGCCGGACCGACCACAGCAGCCGGCCCGCCCGGGCGTCGTAGACCTGCGCGCCCTGCCCGCACACCGCCAGTGAGGTGCAGCCGAGGCGCGTGAGCAGGGGCCGCACCCGTGGCGCAGGGCGGCCGGTGACCACCAGGTGCCGGGCCCCGGCCCGCGCCACCCGCGCGAGCGCGGCGAGCGACCGGTCGGAGACGGTGTCGTCGCCGCGCAGCAGCGTTCCGTCCAGGTCAGTGGCGATGAGGGCATATGCCGGGGTGGATGCCATGCCCAGAGAATACGGACCCCGGGCCCCGCCGACTCATCCCTCGCTCCCCTCTCCCGCCGTACCGCCCGCCCCCAAGTGCCGCCCGCGCAGGGCTCGGTGGCGAAAACCCACCGGACTGTCACGGCCCGGGCGAGCACCCTTTCGAGCAAACCCCCGGGCGCGGGGACCACTGCCCATGACAGGCGTGTCGGCCGTAACGTGTGCCCGACCCCATGGAACGCTTCGCCATGCATGGCACGGATGAGAGTGAGGCAGCACCCATGCCCCCCTTCGACGTCCCCGAGGGCGACCCCTTCGGCCCGCACAACCTCCCCTACGGCGTGTTCTCGCCCACCGGCAGCACGGAGCGGAGGATCGGCGTCCGGCTCGGGAACCACGTCCTCGACGCGGGCGCCACGGCGGCGGCGGTCGGCTCGCCCCACCAGGCGCTGCTCGCCGCCCCCACCCTCAACCCGCTGCTGGCCGCCGGCCGCGCCACCTGGTCGGAGATACGGCGGGCCGTCACCTCCTGGGTCACCGACCCGGCGCACCGCCCGACGGTCGAGCCGCTGTTCCACCCCCTGTCCGAGGTGACGCTGCACCTGCCCTTCGAGGTGGCGGACTACGTCGACTTCTACGCCTCGGAACACCACGCCCGCAACGTCGGCCGGATCTTCCGCCCGGACGCCGAGGACAGCCTCACCCCCAACTGGAAGCACCTGCCGATCGGTTACCACGGCCGCGCCGGCACGGTCGTCGTCTCCGGCACGGACGTCGTACGGCCGGCCGGGCAGCGCAAGGGCCCCGCCGACCCCGCGCCCGTCTTCGGCCCGTCGGTCCGGCTGGACATCGAGGCCGAGGTCGGCTTCGTCGTGGGCGTGCCGTCCCGGCAGGGCCGCCCGGTGGCGCTCGGCGACTTCCGCGAGCACGTCTTCGGGCTCTGCCTGCTCAACGACTGGTCCGCGCGGGACATCCAGGCCTGGGAGTACGTCCCGCTCGGCCCGTTCCTCGGCAAGTCCTTCGCCACCTCGGTCTCGGCGTGGATCACCCCGCTGGAGGCGCTGAAGCACGCGCGCCTGGCCCCTCCGGAGCGCACCCACCCGCTGCTGCCCTACCTGGACGACACGGCCCCCGGCGTCGAACCCGGCGGCTACGACCTCCGTATCTCCGTCGCGGTCAACGGCCAGGTGGTCTCCGAACCGCCGTTCTCCACCATGTACTGGACCGCCGCCCAGCAGCTCGCCCATATGACGGTCAACGGCGCCTCGCTGCGCACCGGCGACCTGTACGGCTCGGGCACGGTGAGCGGCCCGGCCGAGGACCAGCGGGGCTCGCTGCTGGAGCTGACCTGGAACGGTCGTGACCCCCTCGAACTCCCGGACGGCAAGCGGACGTTCCTGGAGGACGGGGACGTGGTGACCCTGTCGGCCTGGGCCCCCGGACCGGACGGCCACCGGATCGGACTGGGCGAGGTCACGGGCCGCGTCGTGGCGGACTGAGGCACTGGTACGACGGGCGGCTCGCGGACGGCCCGTGACCGTGCCCGTCCGCGCCCGCCTGTCTGTTGGCCTGTCTGTCTGCCGGGCGCCGTCCCTGGCGGCGTCCGGCACGCCGCCGGGCCGGGACCCTGTTCCGGCCCCGCCGAACTCCCCTCTCCCACCTGGACTTTCGCCGTCACACCCGGTCGGTTCGCCACCGGCACCTGACTCGCACCGCCCTTCTTCGCCATACTGACAGGGACACGCGTCCGCACCCCGCGCGGCCGTGCGACGCGTGCCCCCGCACCACCCCGTACCCGCACACCTTTCCGACCAGGAACCGGAGCCCCGGCATGACCGTCTGCCTGCTCCTGCTGAGCGTCGTCGGCCTGACGGCCGCCGTACCGGCGCCCCGCGCGCTGACCCGGGCGGCCTGGCCCGAACGGGAACCCGTGGTCGCGCTGTGGGTATGGCAGTGTCTGGTCGCCACCGTCCTGCTGTGCTGTCTGACCGCGCTGGTCCTGGGCGCGGCGGCCGTCTTCCACACCGTCCGCGACCGCGTGTTCGCCCCCGCGCCGCCCGCCGTCACCGCCGCCTACGACCTGTCCACCACCCCCGTGTGGGCCACCGCCCTCACCCTGCTGCTGGCCTGCGGAGCCGCCTGGACGACGGCGATGCTGGCCCGCGAGCTGTTCGAGGCCCGCCGCAGCCGGGGCCAGGCCCGGGCGCAGCTGCGCGAACGCGCCCCCGAACTGCCGCCGGGTCTGCGGGCGCCGCGCGGACCGATGCTGGTGCTGGAGGACGAGTACCCGGACGCCTGGTGGATGCCGGGGCACCCGCCGCAGCTCGTCGTCACCACCGGGGCGCTGCACCGCCTCACCGACCTCCAGCTCGACGCCGTCCTCACCCACGAACGCGGACACGCCCGCGCCCACCACGACTGGCTGCTGCACCTGTCCGCCGCGCTCGCCACGGGCTTCCCGCGCGTGCCGCTCTTCGCCCACTTCTGCGACCAGACGCACCGCCTGGTCGAGCTGGCCGCCGACGACGCGGCCTCCCGGCGCTGCGGGCACCTCACCACCGCGCTCGCCCTGATCGAGCTGAACCAGCACCGGGGCGTGCTCTCCTGCGCCTCCAGCCGCCGGCTGCTGGGCGAGCGCGTGGACCGGCTGCTGGAACCGCCGCCCCGGCTGCTGCGCCGGCACCGGGCGCTGACCACGACGGTGGCCGCGCTGGTGCCGCTGCTGCCGCTGCTGATCACCTTCGCTCCCGGGCTGACGGCACTGTCCTGACGGCACCTGACGGCACTGTCCCGACGGCGCTCGTCCCGAGCGTCCTGGCGGCCGGGGCGGGCTATACCCAGTCCGGCTCCGGCTCCGGCTCGTCGGCCGGCTCGGGCCAGTGGGCGTCCTCCGGTGCGCCGGCGGGGGCGGGCGGCGCGGCGCCGTCCAGGGAGGCCAGCACCCGGAGCACGCCCTCGCCGTACGTCGCCAGCTTCTTCTCGCCGACGCCGTTCACCGTGCCCAGCTCCCGCACCGAGCCGGGCCACCGGGTCACGATCTCCCGGAGGGTCGCGTCGTGGAAGATGACATACGCCGGGACACCCTGTTCCCGGGCCTCCTCGGCGCGCCAGGCCCGCAGGGCCTCGAAGGCGGGAAGCAGCGCCTCGGGCAGCTCGGCCGCGGCGGCCTTGGCCTTGCCGGCACCGCCGGAGCCGCCGGCGGACCGGGACCGGGAGGCGGCCGGCTTCTTCGGCTCCTTGCGCAGCGGCACCTCCCGCTCCCTGCGCAGCACCGCGCCGCTCGCCTCGGTGAGCACCAGCGTGCCGTACTCCCCCTCGACCGCGAGCAGCCCCTGGGCCAGCAACTGCCGGATGACGCCCCGCCACTCGCCCTCGGTGAGGTCCTGGCCGATACCGAAGACGGACAGCTGGTCGTGGTCGAACTGGATCACCTTGCCGGTGCGCTTGCCGAGCAGGATGTCCACGATCTGCACCGCGCCGAACTTCTGCCCGCGCTCCCGCTGCAACCGCACCACCGTGGACAGCACCTTCTGCGCGGCGACCGTGCCGTCCCAGGTCTCCGGCGGGGTGAGGCAGGTGTCGCAGTTGCCGCAGGCCTCCGCGTCGGCGTCCTGCCCGAAGTAGGCGAGCAACTGGCCGCGGCGGCACCGGGCGGTCTCGCACAGCGCGAGCATGGCGTCGAGGTGGGCGGCCGCGCGGCGGCGGAACGCCTCGTCGCCCTCGCCGGACTGGATCAGCTTGCGCTGCTGTATGACGTCGTTCAGGCCGTACGCCATCCACGCCGTGGACGGCAGTCCGTCGCGGCCCGCCCGGCCGGTCTCCTGGTAGTAGCCCTCGATCGACTTGGGCAGGTCCAGATGGGCGACGAAGCGCACGTCCGGCTTGTCGATGCCCATGCCGAAGGCGATGGTCGCGACCACGACCAGGCCGTCCTCCCGCAGGAACCGGGACTGGTGCGCGGCGCGGGTGGCCGCGTCCAGGCCCGCGTGGTACGGCACCGCCTGGATGCCGTTCGCGGTCAGGAACTCCGCCGTGCGCTCGACCGAGTTCCGCGACAGGCAGTAGACGATGCCGGCGTCACCCGGGTGCTCCTCCCGCAGGAAGGCGAGGAGCTGCTTCTTGGGGTCGGCCTTGGGCACGATCCGGTACTGGATGTTGGGCCGGTCGAAGCTGGCGACGAAGTGCCGGGCCGTCGGCAGGTTCAGCCGCTGGGTGATCTCCTCGTGCGTGGCGCGGGTCGCCGTGGCGGTGAGGGCGATCCGCGGGACGTCCGGCCAGCGCTCGCCGAGCAGGGACAGGGCGAGATAGTCGGGGCGGAAGTCGTGGCCCCACTGGGAGACGCAGTGCGCCTCGTCGATCGCGAAGACGGAGATCTTGCCGCGGGAGAGCAGGTCCAGCGTGGCGTCCAGGCGCAGTCGCTCCGGTGCCAGATAGAGCAGGTCCAGTTCGCCCGCCAGGAACTCGGCCTCGACCACGCGCCGCTCGTCGAAGTCCTGCGTGGAGTTCATGAAGCCGGCCCGGACACCGAGGGCGCGCAGGGCGTCCACCTGGTCCTGCATCAGCGCGATCAGCGGGGAGACCACCACGCCCGTACCCGGTCTGACCAGGGCGGGGATCTGGTAGCACAGCGACTTTCCGCCGCCGGTGGGCATGAGCACGACGGCGTCGCCGCCCGCCACCACATGCTCGATGATCGCCTGCTGCTCGCCCCGGAAGGCGTCGAATCCGAAGACCCGGTGCAGCGTGGCCAACGCCTCGCTGTCGGCCGCGCCCGGCCCTTCGGTCACCTGTGTCATCTCGCTGATCCCGCCCATCACGCCCATCGCCTTGTCCCCCGTCGGTCCCCCGTGTGTCGTCTTACGACCGTTCCCTCAACGATAGGGGCCCGCACCGACAGCTTCGGAGTTATCCACAGGTTCACTCGTTCTCCGGCGTCATCACTCGGTAACCCGCCCTTCCGGACCTGCCGCCACACACAAGGCATCGGTGACCAACGACCACATGCCGCTGCCCGGCCCCCTGGGCAAGGGCGCCGGGCAGCGGCATGTGGGACGTGGAGGTCAGCGGACGAAGACTCCCGCCTGGCCGGCCAGGTCCAGGAAGTACTGGGGGGCGATGCCGAGGACCAGGGTCGTGGCCACGCCCATGCCGATGGCCAGCATGGTCAGCGGGGAGGGGACGGCCACGGTCGGGCCCTCCGGCTTCGGCTCGCTGAAGAACATCAGGACGATCACCCGGATGTAGAAGAACGCGGCGATCGCCGACGAGACCACACCCACGATGACCAGCGGAGCCGCGCCACCGTCCGCCGCCGCCTTGAACACGGCGAACTTCCCCGAGAAGCCGGAGGTCAGCGGGATACCGGCGAAGGCCAGCAGGAACACCGCGAACACGGCCGCCACCAGCGGGGAACGCCGGCCCAGGCCCGCCCACTTGGACAGGTGGGTCGCCTCGCCGCCCGCGTCCCGCACCAGCGTGACCACGGCGAACGCGCCGATCGTCACGAAGGAGTAGCCCGCCAGGTAGAAGAGGACCGACGACACGCCGTCCTCGGACGTGGCGATGACACCCGCGAGGATGAACCCGGCGTGCGCGATGGACGAGTACGCCAGCAGGCGCTTGATGTCGGTCTGGGTGATGGCGACGATCGCACCGCCCAGCATGGTGATGATCGCGACCGCCCACATCACCGGCCGCCAGTCCCAGCGCAGGCCGGGCAGGACGACGTAGAGCAGGCGCAGCAGCGCGCCGAAGGCGGCCACCTTCGTCGCCGCCGCCATGAACCCGGTCACGGGGGTGGGCGCGCCCTGGTAGACGTCGGGGGTCCACATGTGGAACGGCACCGCGCCCACCTTGAACAGCAGGCCCATGACGAGCAGGGCGCCGCCGATCAGCAGCAGCGCGTCGTTGCCCATGGTGTTGGCGAGCGCGGGGTCGACGTCGGTGGCGGTGCCGTCGACGACCTGGGCGATGCGGGCGTACGACATCGAGCCCGCGTAGCCGTACAGCAGGGCGATGCCGAACAGGGTGAACGCCGAGGCGAACGCGCCCAGCAGGAAGTACTTGACCGCGGCCTCCTGCGACATCAGCCGCTTGCGCCGGGCCAGCGCGCACAGCAGGTACAGCGGCAGGGAGAGGACCTCCAGGGCCACGAACAGGGTCAGCAGGTCGTTGGCCGCCGGGAAGATCAGCATGCCGCCGATCGCGAACAGCAGGAGCGGGAAGACCTCGGTGGTGGTGAAGCCCGCCCGGACGGCGGCCTTCTCGCTGTCGCTGCCGGGTACGGACGCGGCCTGCGCGGCGAAGGAGTCGACCCGGTTGCCGTGCGCGGCCGGGTCCAGGCGCCGTTCGGCGAAGGTGAACAGGCCGACCAGGCCGGCCAGCAGGATGGTGCCCTGGAGGAAGAGGGCCGGGCCGTCGACGGCGATCGCCCCCATGGCCGCGATGTGCGCCTTCGTGGTGCCGAACCCGTCGGCCGCGAGCGCGACGACCGCCGCGAACGCGGCGCACAGGGCCACGACGGACACGAACACCTGCGCGTAGTAGCGGGACCTGCGCGGCACGAACGCCTCGATCAGCACCCCCACCAGCGCCGCGCCGACGACGATCAGCGTCGGCGACAATTGTCCGTACTCGATCTTCGGCGCGTCGATCTTCGTGATCGGCTCGGCCGCGGTTGTCCACAGGCTGTGGACGGCTGTTGCGCTCACTTGGCCGCCTCCACGTCGGGCCGGGGGTCCTTCTTGTGTACGTCGGACAGGGTCTGTTTGACCGCCGGATCGACGATGTCCGTGACCGGCTTGGGATAGACGCCCAGGAAGATCAGCAGCACGATCAGCGGGGCCACGACCAGCACCTCACGCACGCGCAGGTCGGGCATCGCCGAGACCTCCGGTTTCACCGGGCCCGTCATCGTCCGCTGGTAGAGGACCAGCGTGTACAGGGCGGCGAGGACGATGCCGAAGGTGGCGATGATCCCGATCACGGGGTAGCGCGCGAACGTGCCGACCAGTACCAGGAATTCGCTGACGAACGGGGCGAGGCCGGGCAGCGACAGCGTGGCGAGGCTGCCGACCAGGAAGGTCCCGGCGAGCACCGGGGCGACCTTCTGCACGCCTCCGTAGTCGGCGATGAGCCGCGAGCCGCGCCGGGAGATGAGGAAACCGGCGACGAGCATCAGCGCGGCGGTGGAGATGCCGTGGTTGACCATGTACAGCGTGGCGCCGGACTGGCCCTGGCTGGTCATCGCGAAGACGCCCATGATGATGAAGCCGAAGTGCGAGATCGACGCGTACGCCACCAGGCGTTTGATGTCCCGCTGGCCGACGGCGAGCAGCGCGCCGTAGATGATGCTGATCAGGGCCAGGACGAGGACGACCGGTGTCGCCCACTTGCTGGCCTCCGGGAACAGCTGAAGGCAGAAGCGGAGCATCGCGAATGTGCCCACCTTGTCCACCACCGCGGTGATGAGGACGGCGACGGGTGCGGTGGCCTCCTGCATGGCGTTGGGCAGCCAGGTGTGCAGCGGCCACAGCGGCGCCTTCACCGCGAAGGCGAAGAAGAAGCCGAGGAACAGCCAGCGTTCGGTGCTCGTCGCCATGTCCAGCGTGCCGTTCGCGCGGGCGTCGGCGATCTCGGTGAGCGAGAAGCTCCCGGCGACCACGTACAGACCGATCACCGCGGCCAGCATGATCAGACCGCCGGCCAGGTTGTAGAGAAGGAACTTCACCGCCGCGTACGACCGCTGGGTGGCGGCCGTCTCCTCGCCGTGCGCGTGCGCGCGGTCCCCGAAGCCGCCGATGAGGAAGTACATCGGGATGAGCATGGCTTCGAAGAAGATGTAGAAGACAAAGACGTCGGTGGCCGCGAACGAGATGACCACCATCGCCTCCACCGCCAGGATCAGCGCGAAGAAGCCCTGGGTGGGCCGCCAGCGGCGGCTGCCGGTCTCCAGCGGGTCGGCGTCGTGCCAGCCGGCGAGGATGATGAACGGGATCAGCAGGGCGGTCAGGGCGATCAGCGCCACCGCGATGCCGTCGACGCCCAGTTCGTACCTGACCCCGAAGTCCTTGATCCAGGCGTGGTTCTCGGTGAGCTGGTAGCGCTCTCCGTCCGGGTCGAAGCGGACCAGGACGGTGACGGCCAGGGCGAGCGTGGCGAGCGAGACGAGCAGCGCCAGCCACTTGGCGGCGGTGCGCTGGGCGGCCGGTACGGCGGCCGTGGCGACGGCCCCGAGCGCCGGGAGCGCCGCCGTCGCTGTCAGCAGGGGAAAGGACATCGGTATCAGACCGCCCTCATCAGCAGGGTCGCGGCGACCAGGAGTGCCGCGCCGCCGAACATCGAGACCGCGTAGGAGCGGGCGAAGCCGTTCTGGAGCCGGCGCAGCCGTCCGGACAGCCCGCCGAAGCCGGCCGCCGTGCCGTTGACGACGCCGTCCACCAGGGAGTGGTCGAGGTACACCAGGGAGCGCGTCAGGTGCTCGCCGCCGCGCACCAGGACCACGTGGTTGAAGTCGTCCTGGAGCAGGTCGCGGCGGGCCGCGCGGGTGAGCAGCGAGCCGCGCGGGGCGACAGCCGGGACGGGCTTACGGCCGTACTGGGCCCAGGCGAGGGCGACCCCGACGACCAGGCACACCATGGTGGCCCCGGTGATCACGCCCGCGCTGAGCGGGGAGTCGCCGTGGTCGTGCCCGGTGACCGGCTCCAGCCAGTTCAGGAAGCGGTCGCCGATGCTGAAGAAGGCACCGCCGAAGACCGAGCCTACGGCGAGGACGATCATCGGGACCGTCATGACCTTCGGGGACTCGTGCGGGTGCGGTACGGCGTGCTCGCCCGCGGTCTCGGCGGCGGGCTCCACACCGGGCTCGGCCGGGGACGGGGCCGGGGCGTTGCGCCACCGCTCCTCTCCGAAGAAGGTCATCAGCATCACGCGCGTCATGTAGAAGGCGGTGAGGGCCGCGCCCAGCAGGGCCGCGCCGCCGAGGATCCAGCCCTCGGTGCCGCCCTTGGCGAACGCCGCCTCGATGATCTTGTCCTTGGAGAAGAAGCCGGACAGGCCCGGGAAGCCGATGATGGCCAGGTAGCCGAGGCCGAAGGTGATGAACGTGACCGGCATGTACGTGCGCAGGCCGCCGTAGCGGCGCATGTCGACCTCGTCGTTCATCCCGTGCATCACCGAACCGGCGCCGAGGAACAGCCCGGCCTTGAAGAAGCCGTGCGTCACCAGGTGCATGATCGCGAAGACGTAGCCGATGGGGCCGAGACCGGCGGCGAGGACCATGTAGCCGATCTGCGACATGGTCGAGCCGGCCAGCGCCTTCTTGATGTCGTCCTTGGCGCAACCGACGATCGCACCGAACAGCAGCGTGACCGCGCCGACGACGGTGACGGCCAGCTGGGCGTCGGGCGCCGCGTTGAAGAGGGCGCCGGAGCGGACGATGAGGTAGACGCCCGCGGTCACCATGGTCGCCGCGTGGATGAGGGCGGAGACCGGGGTCGGGCCCTCCATGGCGTCCCCGAGCCAGGACTGCAGCGGCACCTGGGCGGACTTGCCGCAGGCGGCGAGCAGCAGCATCAGGCCGATCGCGGTGAGCATGCCCTCGGAGGCGCCGCCGACGAGACCCGGCTCCTCGTGCGTGCCGAGGACCGGGCCGAAGGCGAAGCTGCCGAAGGTGGTGAACATCAGCATGATCGCGATCGACAGGCCCATGTCGCCGACCCGGTTGACCAGGAAGGCTTTCTTCGCTGCCGTGGCGGCGCTGGGCTTGTGCTGCCAGAAGCCGATCAGCAGGTACGAGGCGAGGCCGACGCCCTCCCAGCCGACGTACAGCAGCAGGTAGTTGTCGGCGAGGACGAGCAGCAGCATCGCCGCGAGGAACAGGTTCAGATAGCCGAAGAAGCGGCGGCGGCGCTCGTCGTGCGCCATGTACCCGACCGAGTACAGGTGGATCAGCGAGCCGACGCCCGTGATGAGCAGGACGAACGTCATCGACAGCTGGTCCAGGCGGAAGGTGACGTCCGCCTGGAAGCCGGCCACCGGGATCCAGCTGAACAGGTGCTGGGTCAGGGTGCGGTGTCCGGCGCCCTCACCGAGCAGGTCGGCGAAGAGCACGAGCCCGAGGGCGAAGGAGACGAACGACAGCAGGACGCCGATCCAGTGGCCGCCGCGGTCCAGGCGCCGGCCACCGAGCAGGAGGACGGCCGCTCCGAGCAGGGGCGCCGCGACGAGCGGCGCGATCAGGTTCTCCACGATTCTTCCGACCCCTTACAGCTTCATCAGGCTGGCGTCGTCGACCGAGGCCGAGTGGCGGGTACGGAACAGCGACACGATGATCGCGAGGCCCACCACGACCTCCGCGGCGGCGACGACCATCGTGAAGAAGGCGATGATCTGGCCGTCGAGGTTGCCGTGCATCCGGGAGAAGGCGACGAACGCGAGGTTGCAGGCGTTCAGCATCAGCTCGACGCACATGAAGACCACGATGGCGTTGCGCCGGATGAGGACGCCGGTCGCGCCGATCGTGAACAGCAGGGCGGCGAGGTAGAGGTAGTTGACCGGGTTCACTTCGACGCCTCCTCGGGCCGCTTGGACGTCTCCGGCTTGTTCGCCCTGCGCTCCAGGCGTTCCTCCGCGCGCTGTTCCAGCGCCCGCAGGTCGCCCAGCGCCTCGGTGGACACGTCCCGGATCTGGCCGCGGGCGCGCAGCGTCTTGTTGACGGTCAGCTCGGAGGGGGTGCCGTCGGGCAGCAGGCCCGCGATGTCGACCGCGTTGTGCCGGGCGTAGACGCCGGGGGCGGGCAGCGGCGGGATGTGCGTGCCCTCGCGGATCCGCTGTTCGGACAGTTCCCGCTGGGTCTTGGCGCGCTCCGTGCGCTCCCGGTGGGTGAGCACCATGGCACCGACGGCGGCCGTGATGAGCAGCGCGCCGGTGATCTCGAAGGCGAAGACGTACTTGGTGAAGATGAGGAACGCCAGGCCCTCGACGTTGCCGTTGGCGTTGGCCCGGCCGGTGCCGTTGAACTCCTTCAGGGAGGCGTTGCCGATGCCGGCGAACAGCAGGACACCGAAGCCGGTGCCGCACAGCAGGGCCAGCCAGCGCTGGCCCTTGATGGTCTCCTTCAGGGAGTCCGCGGCCGTGACGCCGACCAGCATCACCACGAACAGGAACAGCATCATGATCGCGCCGGTGTAGACGACGATCTGCACGATGCCGAGGAAGTAGGCGCCGTTGGCGAGGTAGAACACCGCCAGGACGATCATCGTGCCGGCCAGGCAGAGCGCGCTGTGCACGGCCCTCTTCATGAAGACGGTGCACAGGGCGCCGATCACCGCGATGGTGCCGAGGACCCAGAACTGGAAGGCCTCACCGGTGGAGGTGGTGTAGGCGGCGAGGTGCTGCGCGCTCATCGGCCGATCACCTCCCCCGCGGCCGGCTCGCCCTCGCCGAAGGTGGCGGCGGCCTCCTGCGGGGCCTCACCCTGGGACTCCCGCGGGGCCTCCCCCTCGGACTCCCGCGGGGCCTCCCCCTCGGACTCCCGCGGGTTCTCCCCCTTGGAGACGGCGGTCTGCCGGACGGTGCCGGGCGCGGCGTGGGTGACCAGGCCGCGGTAGTAGTCCTGTTCGTCGGTGCCCGGGTAGATGGCGTGCGGGGTGTCGACCATGCCCTCTTCGAGGCCGGCGAGCAGCTGCTCCTTGGTGTAGATGAGGTTGGCGCGGCTGGAGTCGGCCAGTTCGAACTCGTTGGTCATCGTCAGCGCGCGCGTGGGGCACGCCTCGATGCACAGGCCGCACAGGATGCAGCGGGCGTAGTTGATCTGGTAGACGCGTCCGTAGCGTTCCCCCGGCGAGTAGCGCTCCTCGTCGGTGTTGTCGGCGCCCTCCACATAGATGGCGTCGGCGGGGCAGGCCCAGGCGCACAGCTCGCAGCCGACGCACTTCTCCAGGCCGTCCGGATGGCGGTTGAGCTGGTGCCGTCCGTGGAACCGCGGAGCCGTGGTCTTCTTCTGCTCCGGGTACTGCTCGGTCAGCCGCTTCTTGAACATGGCCTTGAAGGTCACGCCGAAGCCGGCCACGGGGTTCTGGAAGCCGGGCTTGATCTGCCCGGACTCCTGAGGCTCCTCAGCCATCGGACGCCTCCTTTCCATCCGAAGTTCCGTCACTGACAGTGTCCGCCCCGCCACTGACAATCAGCTCCCGCTCCCGGCGCGGGCGGCGCCTGGGAACCGGCGGCAGCTGCTGTCCGGGCAGCGGCGGTACGGGGAATCCGCCCGCCAGCGGATCGAAGACCGGCTCCGGGGCGGCGGGCTGCCCGGCGGTCCTGTTCCTCTCGCGGAACATGTCGGCGACGAAGGAGACCAGCAGCAGGGCGAGGACACCGCCGCCGACGTAGAGGGCGATGTCGGCGAAGTCGTAGTTCTCGTTGCGCAGCGCGCGGACGGTCGCGACGAGCATCAGCCAGGTCACCGAGACCGGGATGAGGACCTTCCAGCCGAGCTTCATCAGCTGGTCGTAGCGCACGCGCGGGAGGGTGCCGCGCAGCCAGATGAAGAAGAACAGCAGCAGCTGGACCTTGACCACGAACCAGAGCAGCGGCCACCAGCCGTGGTTGGCGCCCTCCCAGAAGGTGCTGATCGGCCAGGGGGCGCGCCAGCCGCCGAGGAAGAGGGTTGCGGAGACGGCCGAGACCGTCACCATGTTGACGTACTCGGCGAGCATGAACATCGCGAACTTGATCGACGAGTACTCGGTGTTGAAGCCGCCGACCAGGTCACCCTCGGACTCCGGCATGTCGAAGGGGGCGCGGTTGGTCTCGCCGACCATCGTCACGATGTACAGGATGAAGGAGACCGGCAGCAGCAGGATGTACCAGCGGTCGCCCTGCGCCTCCACGATCCTGGACGTCGACATCGACCCCGAGTAGAGGAACACCGAGGCGAACGCGGCGCCCATGGCGATCTCGTAGGAGATCATCTGCGCGCAGGAGCGCAGGCCGCCCAGCAGCGGATAGGTGGATCCGGAGCTCCAGCCCGCCAGCACGATGCCGTAGATGCCGACGGAGGCGACCGCGAGGATGTAGAGCATCGCGATCGGCAGGTCCGTGAGCTGCATCGTGGTGCGGTGGCCGAAGATCGAGATCTCGTTGCCGGCCGGGCCGAACGGGATCACCGCGATCGCCATGAAGGCGGGGATGGCCGCGACGATCGGCGCGAGGACGTAGACCACCTTGTCCGCGCGTTTGACGACGAGGTCCTCCTTGAGCATCAGCTTGATGCCGTCGGCGAGCGACTGGAGCATGCCCCAGGGGCCGTGCCGGTTCGGGCCGACGCGCAGCTGCATCCAGGCGACGACCTTGCGCTCCCAGACGATGGAGAACAGCACGGTCACCATCAGGAAGGCGAAGCAGAAGACGGCCTTGACGACGACCAGCCACCAGGGGTCGCGGCCGAACATCGAGAGGTCTTCAGCGGCGAGGTACGCGGTCATGCCTCCACCTCCTTGGGGGCCGTCTCGGCGCGGGCCGCCGGGCCGATGCGGACGAGGGAGCCGGGCCGCGCCCCGGTGTCGGAGGCGACGCCGCCACCGGTGGAGTTCAGCGGGAGCCAGACCACCCGGTCGGGCATCTCGGTGATCCGCAGGGGCAGTTCGACCGTGCCGGCGGGCCCGGTGACGGCCAGGATGCCGCCGTCCTCGACGCCCGCCTCGGCGGCCGTGGCCACGGACAGGCGCGCGAGCGCGGCGTGCCGGGTTCCGGCGAGTGCCTCGTCGCCCTCCTGGAGGACGCCCCGGTCGAGCAGGAGCCGGTGCCCGGCCAGTACGGCCTCGCCGGCCGCCGGGCGGGGCAGGGCGCCCGCGGACTCCATCGGCGCCAGGGCGCGGGGGCCGTCCCAGAGGCCGAGCCGGTCGATCTCCGCACGGGTGGTGCGCAGGTCCGGCAGGCCCAGGTGGGTGTCCATGGCGTCGGCGAGCATGTGCAGCACGCGGGTGTCGGCCGGGGCGAGCCGGCGGGTCATCTGGTCGGGTTTGAGCGCGGCCTCGAAGAAGCGCACCCGGCCTTCCCAGTTGAGGAAGGAGCCGGCCTTCTCGGCGACCGCGGCGACCGGCAGGACCACGTCGGCGTGCGCGGTGACCTCGCTGGGCCGCAGCTCCAGCGACACCAGGAAGCCGACGTTCTCCAGTGCCTCACGCGCGCGTGCCGGGTCGGGCAGGTCGGCGACCTCCACCCCGGCGACCAGCAGCGCGGACAGCTCACCGGCCGCTGCGGCCTCGACGATCTGGTGGGTGTCGCGGCCGTAGCGCGCGGGGAGTTCGGCGAGCCCCCAGACGGCGGCGACCTCCTCCCGCGCGCGCGGGTCGGTCGCGGGACGGCCGCCCGGCAGCAGGGAGGGCAGCGCGCCCGCCTCCAGGGCGCCGCGCTCACCGGCCCGGCGGGGGATCCACACCAGCTCGGCGCCGGTCGCGGTGGCGGCCCGCAGGGCGGCGGTGAGGCCGCCCGCGACCGCGGCCAGCCGCTCCCCTACGACGATGACGGCGCCGTCGGCGCGCAGGGCCTCGGCGGCGCGCGTGCCGGGCTCCTCCAGGCCGACGCCGCTCGCGAGGGCGTCCAGCCACTCGGTCTCGGTGCCGGGGGCGGCCGGCAGCAGTGTGCCGCCGGCCTTCTCCAGGCCCCGGGTGGCGTGCGTGGCCAGCGCGAACACCTGCTGCCTGTGCTTGCGCCAGGCCTTGCGCAGCCGCAGGAAGACGCCGGGGGCCTCCTCCTCCGACTCGAAGCCGACCAGCAGCACGGCGGGCGCCTTCTCCAGGGAGGCGTACGTGACGCCCGTACCGTCCAGGTCACGGCCGTGGCCGGCGACCCGGGCGGCGAGGAAGTCGGCCTCCTCGCCGCTGTGCACGCGGGCGCGGAAGTCGATGTCGTTGGTGTCGAGCGCCACGCGGGCGAACTTGCTGTAGGCGTAGGCGTCCTCGACGGTCAGCCGGCCGCCGACGAGGACACCGGCCCGGGAGCGCGCGGCGGACAGGCCCTCGGCCGCCGCCTGGAGCGCCTCGGGCCAGGAGGCGGGCTCCAGCACGCCGTCGGCGCCGCGGACCAGCGGGGTGTCGAGGCGGTCGCGCTGCTGCGCGTAGCGGAACGCGAAGCGTCCCTTGTCGCAGATCCACTCCTCGTTGACCTCGGGGTCGTTGGCGGCGAGCCGCCGCATGACCTTGCCGCGCCGGTGGTCGGTGCGGGTGGCGCAGCCCCCGGAGCAGTGCTCGCACACCGACGGCGAGGAGACGAGGTCGAAGGGGCGGGAGCGGAAGCGGTAGGCGGCCGAGGTGAGCGCGCCGACCGGGCAGATCTGGATGGTGTTGCCGGAGAAGTACGACTCGAAGGGGTCGCCCTCGCCGGTGCCGACCTGCTGGAGCGCGCCCCGCTCGATCAGCTCGATCATGGGGTCGCCCGCGATCTGGTTCGAGAAGCGGGTGCAGCGGGCGCACAGCACGCACCGCTCGCGGTCGAGCAGTACCTGTGTGGAGATCGCCACGGGCTTCTCGTAGGTCCGCTTGCGGCCCTCGAAGCGGGACTCGGCGTTGCCGTGCGAGACCGCCTGGTTCTGCAGCGGGCACTCGCCGCCCTTGTCGCAGACCGGGCAGTCCAGCGGGTGGTTGATGAGCAGCAGCTCCATCACACCGTGCTGGGCCTTCTCGGCGACCGGGGAGGTGAGGTGGGTCTTGACGACCATGCCGTCCGTGCAGGTGATCGTGCAGGAGGCCATCGGCTTGCGCTGGCCCTCGACCTCGACGATGCACTGGCGGCAGGCGCCGGCCGGGTCCAGGAGGGGGTGGTCGCAGAACCGGGGGATCTCGATGCCGAGCTGTTCGGCGGCGCGGATGACCAGGGTGCCCTTGGGCACGCTGATCTCGATGCCGTCGATGGTCAGCGTGACGAGGTCTTCCGGCGGGCGGGCCGCCTCGCCCCCGCCGGCGGGGGCGCTCGTGGTCACGGTCATGCGTTCACCTCCGGGCGGTCCGCCCAGGCCGTGGACTTGGCCGGGTCGAAGGGGCAGCCCCGGCCCGTGATGTGCTGTTCGTACTCCTCGCGGAAGTACTTCAGCGAGGAGAAGATCGGGGACGCGGCGCCGTCGCCGAGGGCGCAGAAGGACTTGCCGTTGATGTTGTCGGCGATGTCGGCGAGCTTGTCGAGGTCGGACATGGCGCCCTTGCCGGCCTCGATGTCCCGCAGCAGCTGCACCAGCCAGTACGTTCCTTCCCGGCAGGGGGTGCACTTGCCGCAGGACTCGTGGGCGTAGAACTCGGTCCAGCGGGTGACGGCCCGCACCACGCAGGTCGTCTCGTCGAAGCACTGCAGGGCCTTGGTGCCGAGCATGGAGCCGGCCGCGCCGACGCCCTCGTAGTCGAGGGGGACGTCGAGGTGTTCGTCGGTGAACATCGGCGTGGAGGAGCCGCCCGGCGTCCAGAACTTCAGCCGGTGGCCGGGCCGCATGCCGCCGCTCATGTCGAGGAGCTGGCGCAGGGTGATGCCGAGCGGGGCCTCGTACTGTCCGGGGCTGGCGACATGGCCGCTGAGCGAGTAGAGCGTGAAGCCCGGGGACTTCTCGCTGCCCATCGACCTGAACCATTCCTTGCCGTTTTTCAGGATCGCGGGAACCGACGCGATCGATTCGACGTTGTTCACCACAGTCGGACAGGCGTAGAGGCCTTCCACGGCGGGGAAGGGGGGACGGAGCCGCGGTTGACCACGGCGGCCTTCGAGCGAGTCGAGCAGTGCGGTCTCCTCACCGCAGATGTACGCGCCGGCGCCGGCGTGCACGGTGAGGTTCACGTCGAGCCCGCTGCCCAGGATGTCCTCGCCGAGGTAGCCGGCCGCGTAGGCCTCGCGCACGGCCTCGTGCAACCGCCGCAGTACGGGGACGACCTCCCCCCGCAGATAGATGAAGGCGTGCGACGACCTGATGGCGTAGCACGCGATCACGATGCCCTCGATGAGGCTGTGCGGGTTCGCGAAGAGGAGCGGGATGTCCTTGCACGTCCCGGGCTCCGACTCGTCGGCGTTGACAACCAGATAATGCGGTTTTCCATCACCCTGGGGAATGAACTGCCACTTCATCCCGGTCGGGAAGCCCGCGCCTCCGCGGCCGCGCAGCCCGGACTCCTTGACGTACGCGATCAGGTCGTCCGGCGACATGGCGAGGGCCTTGCGGAGCCCCTCGTACCCTTCGTGCCTCCGGTAGACGTCCAGAGTCCAGGACCGGTCCTCGTCCCAGAAGGCCGACAGCACGGGTGCGAGCAGCTTCTCGGGGCTCGGGTCCTTGACCTCGGATACCACGGTCATCACTCCCCCTCCTCTTCGGCCAGGCCCGCCGACGGGGCGTCCGGGGACTGCTGGACCCGCGGATGGACCACGCGCGCGGGCGCGGCCTCCCCCTTGGCCAGGCGGAGACCCACCAGCGAGGCGGGTCCCCCGCTGCCGCCCTCCTCGACGGCCCCGGGCCGCTCGTCGGGGAAGCCGGCCAGGATCCGCGCGGTCTCCTTGAACGTGCACAGGCGCGCCCCGCGCGTGGGCTGTACGGGGCGCCCGGCGCGCAGGTCGTCGACCAGGCGCTTGGCGCTCGCCGGGGTCTGGTTGTCGAAGAACTCCCAGTTGACCATCACGACCGGCGCGTAGTCGCAGGCCGCGTTGCACTCGATGTGCTCCAGGGTGACCTTGCCGTCGCCGGTGGTCTCGCCGTTGCCGACGCCCAGGTGCTCCTGCAGCTCTTCGAAGATGGCGTCGCCGCCCATCACCGCGCACAGGGTGTTGGTGCAGACGCCGACCTGGTAGTCACCGCTCGGCTTGCGCCGGTACATGGTGTAGAAGGTGGCGACCGCGGTGACCTCGGCCGTGGTCAGGCCGAGCATGTCCGCGCAGAACCGCATCCCGGTGCGGGTGACGTGGCCCTCCTCGGACTGCACGAGGTGGAGCAGCGGCAGCAGGGCGGACCGGGAGTCGGGGTAGCGCGCGATCACTTCGCGGGCGTCCGCCTCCAGCCGGGCCCGGACGTCGTCCGGGTAGGCCGGTGCGGGCAGTTCGGGCATGCCCAGGCTGATGCCCCGCTCCGAAGAAGAGGTGGTCACCGGTCGACGCCTCCCATCACGGGGTCGATGGAGGCCACGGCGACGATGACGTCGGCCACCTGGCCGCCCTCGCACATCGCCGCCATGGCCTGAAGGTTGGTGAAGGACGGGTCGCGGAAGTGGACCCGGTAGGGGCGGGTGCCGCCGTCGGAGACGGCGTGCACCCCGAGCTCGCCCTTGGGCGACTCGACGGCCGCGTACGCCTGTCCCGGCGGAACCCGGAAGCCCTCGGTGACCAGCTTGAAGTGGTGGATCAGGGCCTCCATGGAGGTGCCCATGATCTTCTTGATGTGGTCGAGGGAGTTGCCGAGTCCGTCCGGGCCGAGGGCGAGCTGGGCGGGCCAGGCGATCTTCTTGTCCGCGACCATGACCGGGCCGGGCTGGAGCCGGTCCAGGCACTGCTCGACGATCCTCAGCGACTGGCGCATCTCCTCCAGGCGGATGAGGAAGCGGCCGTAGGCGTCGCAGGAGTCGGCGGTCGGCACGTCGAAGTCGTAGTTCTCGTAGCCGCAGTACGGCTGGGTCTTGCGCAGGTCGTGCGGGAGGCCGGTGGAGCGCAGGATCGGGCCGGTGGCGCCGAGGGCCATGCAGCCGGCCAGGTCGAGATAGCCGATGTCCTGCATGCGGGCCTTGAAGATGGGGTTCCCGGTGGCGAGCTTGTCGTACTCCGGGAGGTTCTTCTTCATCTTCTTCACGAACTCGCGGATCTGGTCCACCGCGCCGGGCGGCAGGTCCTGGGCGAGTCCGCCGGGCCGGATGTACGCGTGGTTCATGCGCAGGCCCGTGATGAGCTCGTAGAGGTCGAGAATCATTTCACGATCACGGAATCCGTAGATCATGATCGTGGTGGCGCCCAGCTCCATGCCGCCGGTGGCGATGCACACCAGGTGGGAGGACATCCGGTTCAGCTCCATCAGGAGCACCCGGATGATCTTGGCGCGCTCGGTGATCTGGTCCTCGATGCCGAGGAGTTTCTCGACGGCGAGGCAGTAGGCGGTCTCGTTGAAGAAGGACGTCAGGTAGTCCATGCGCGTGACGAAGGTGGTGCCCTGCGTCCAGGTGCGGTATTCGAGGTTCTTCTCGATGCCGGTGTGGAGGTAGCCGATGCCGCAGCGGGCCTCGGTGACCGTCTCGCCCTCGATCTCCAGGATGAGGCGGAGCACTCCGTGGGTGGACGGGTGCTGGGGACCCATGTTGACGACGATGCGTTCGTCGTCGGCGCGGGCCGCGGTCTGGACGACCTCGTCCCAGTCGCCACCGGTGACCGTGTAGACGGTGCCCTCGGTGGTTTCCCGGGCGGCTGCTGACTGGGTGCTGCTCACGAGTACGACCTCCGCTGGTCCGGAGCCGGGATCTGGGCGCCCTTGTACTCGACGGGGATGCCGCCGAGGGGGTAGTCCTTGCGCTGCGGGTGGCCCTGCCAGTCGTCCGGCATCATGATCCGCGTCAGGGCCGGGTGGCCGTCGAAGACGATCCCGAAGAAGTCGTAGGTCTCGCGCTCGTGCCAGTCGTTGGTCGGGTAGACGGAGACCAGGGACGGGATGCGCGGGTCGCCGTCGGGGGCGCTGACTTCCAGGCGGATCAGCCGGTTGTGGGTGATCGAGCGCAGGTGGTAGACGGCGTGCAGCTCGCGGCCCTTGTCGTTCGGGTAGTGGACGCCGCTGACGCCGGTGCACAGCTCGAAGCGCAGGGCCGGGTCGTCGCGCAGCACGCGGGCGACGCGGACCAGGTGCTCGCGTTCGATGTGGAAGGTCAGCTCGTCGCGGTCGACGACCGTCTTCTCGATGGCGTTGCCGGGCAGCAGTCCCTGTTCCTCCAGGGCGCCTTCGAGTTCGTCGGCGACCTCGTCGAACCAGCCGCCGTAGGGGCGGGTCGCCGGTCCCGGGAGCCGGACCGAGCGGACGAGGCCGCCGTAGCCGGAGGTGTCGCCGCCGTTGTTGGCGCCGAACATGCCGCGCTGGACGCGGATCTCCTCGCCGCCCTGGCCGCGCATCCCGGGGAGGTTGGCCGCGGCGAGGTCCTTCTCGGGGTTCACCCCGTCCGAGGAACCGTTCGCGGCACCGTTCGCCGGCCCGTTGGCGCCGTGGGTGCCGTTCTTCGCGTCGCTCACCGCAGCAGCCCCTTCATCTCGATCGTGGGCAGGGCCTTCAGCGCCGCTTCCTCCGCCTCCCGGGCCGCTTCCTCGGCGTTCACGCCGAGCTTGGCGGACTGGATCTTCTGGTGGAGCTTGAGGATCGCGTCCATGAGCATCTCGGGCCGGGGCGGACAGCCGGGGAGATAGATGTCGACCGGGACGATGTGGTCGACGCCCTGCACGATCGCGTAGTTGTTGAACATGCCGCCCGAGGAGGCGCAGACCCCCATGGAGATCACCCACTTGGGGTTGGGCATCTGGTCGTAGACCTGCCGCAGGACGGGCGCCATCTTCTGGCTGACCCGGCCGGCGACGATCATCAGGTCCGCCTGGCGCGGCGAGCCGCGGAAGACCTCCATGCCGAAGCGGGCGAGGTCGTAACGGCCGGCGCCGGTGGTCATCATCTCGATGGCACAGCAGGCCAGGCCGAAGGTGGCCGGGAAGACGGATGCCTTGCGCACCCAGCCCGCGGCCTGCTCGACGGTGGTGAGCAGGAAGCCGCTCGGCAGCTTTTCTTCGAGTCCCATGTCTAAAGGCCCCTCAGTCCCATTCCAGGCCGCCGCGCCGCCATACGTACGCGTACGCGACGAAGACGGTGAGCACGAAGAGCAGCATCTCCACGAGCCCGAAAATCCCCAGGGCGTCGAAGGTGACGGCCCAGGGGTAGAGGAAGACGATCTCGATGTCGAAGACGATGAAGAGCATCGCCGTCAGGTAGTACTTGATGGGGAAGCGCCCGCCGCCGGCCGGCGTGGGGGTCGGCTCGATGCCGCACTCGTAGGCTTCGAGCTTGGCGCGGTTGTACCGCTTCGGACCGATCAGCGTGGCCATGACCACGGAGAAGATCGCAAAGCCTGCCCCGAGGGCTCCCAGTACGAGGATGGGCGCATACGCGTTCACCGCTCCTCGCTCCTCTCAGTCGGCACTGACTGCTGGCGGATCACTGGGCTCACATCCGCCTCACCGGTCCCACGAACCCCGCTCGTCCCGGGCGAAGATCGAGAACATGTGAAGCAGGTCACAAGCCCGACTGCCTCGCATCTTATGCCTGTCACTCTGTGATCTGCGACACGGGGTATTCCACAAGCTCTGTGATCTCCACCACCTGACGAAGGATCATGAAGTCGGATGATGGGTGATCTTCACACCGGAAGCGTTCAGTTGATCACCAGAAGTGACATTCCTACTTGTCGGCGCAGGCCGGAGGGGGCGTCTCAATATCAAGAAGGTTCGCCTGCATGCAAATTGGTGCTACCGGCACGCATCTGATAGTGGAGCGCGTTCACACCCCGAGGGGGGTGCGCGGACGGATGTGAACGCGGATCCCGGCGCGTGCGCGCGTTCACGAAGTCCGCACGCCCCGGACGCCGGAGTTCCGGCTACCGTTCCGTGACCTCCGTCACGTCCATGAGAGCGCGGTGAGAACCGGGCTTGGCCAACGACCCCAACCAGTGGTAGGCGCGGGGCAATTCGGACGTAATGATCAAAGACCGTGATCAAGGGCTTGATCACGACGGTCCGCAATGTCCGTTACGGCGTCAATAAAGGGCGACACGCCCGGGTTTCCAGGTCTCGATTGAGCAACTGTGGCGCACGACACGTTTCTTGAAGATATGAAGGAGCCCCTGGTACCGGTTGTTCCCATGTCCCACACCGCTCACATACGCAGCCACCGGAAGCCCCGCCGCAGCGCGTCGACCCTCGCCGTGCGGGCCGGAGTTGCCGGTGGCGTCCTCAGCACCCTGGCAGTCGCCGGGGCGTCCGGGTCGGCGAACGCGGCCGAGCCGGTGACGCAGACCCTCGAACTGCCCACCCTGACGGCCGACCTGGCCGCGCAGGCGGCCCAGACCGCGGACGCGACCGAGCAGGCTGCCGCGAACTACCAGCTGCAGGCGGAGCGTGACGCGGCCGCCGCCAAGGCCGCGAAGAAGGCCGAGGCGGACCTCGCCGAGGCCAAGAAGAAGGCGGCCGAGGCCAAGAAGAAGGCCGAGGAGGACGCCCGCAGGGAGGCCGCCGCCCGCGCGTCGCGCACCGCGGAGCGGACCACGCTCACCGCCTCGGCGGGCACCGGCACCACCACCCTCGGCGACAGCGGCACCGGCACCGGGACGGGTGCCGGCACCAGCACCGACACCGGCACGTCCACGGCCACCGGTTCGGCCGCCACGATCGTCAGCTTCGTCAGGTCCCAGGTCGGCAAGGCGTACGTCCCCGGCGCCACCGGCCCGTCCGCCTACGACTGCTCCGGGCTGGTGCAGACGGCCTTCCGGCAGATCAACGTCAGCCTGCCGCGCGTGTCGCAGGACCAGTCGACCGCCGGCACGCAGGTCTCGCTGAGCAACCTCCAGCCGGGCGACATCCTGTACTGGGGCAGCGCGGGCAGCGCGTACCACGTGGCGGTGTACGTCGGTAACGGCATGTTCGTGGGGGCGCAGAACTCCTCCACCGGTGTCGTGGAGCGCCCGCTGTCCTACGACCCGCCCACCGGCGCCGTGCGGGTGCTCTGAGCGCACCCCGCACCCCTCGCACGCTCACAGGGCCGCTGCCACCCGGGCAGCGCCCCTCGCGCGCTCCCTGACATGCTCTGCTCGGGCCGCCGTCCGGTGGTCCGGATCCGAGTGAAGGAGTTCGCGCGATGCCACGCGTGTTCGTACAGGGAAGTCCCGCCGCCTCCTACCCGCGTTACGCACCCGAGGCCGGGCGTGGCGCGGTGCGGCGCATCACCGAGGTCGGCGAGGAGGTGCTGCACAAGCGGTGCCGGGACGTCACGGAGTTCGGGCCCGACCTCGCCGCGCTCATCGACGACATGTTCCGCACGATGTACGTCGCCGAGGGTGCCGGGCTGGCGGCGAATCAGGTCGGCGTCGACTTGCGGCTGTTCGTGTACGACTGCCCCGACGACGACGGAGTCCGGCATGTCGGACACATCGTCAACCCGGTGCTCGAAACGCCCACGGGTGAGCGACGGCTGCTGGACGAGGGCGAGGGCTGCCTGTCGGTACCCGGCGCCGTGATGCCCGTGCCGCGGCCGGACCGGGCCGTCGTGCGCGGGCAGGACCGGGACGGCCGGCCGGTCGTCATCGAGGGCACCGGGTACTTCGCCCGCTGCCTCGCCCACGAGACCGACCACACCGACGGCCGGATCTACCTGGACCGGCTGTCCAAGCGGGACCGGAAGGACGCGCTGCGGCAGATGACGGACCGCCGGGACGAGGTGTACGCCCGCCGGGCCGCCAAGGAGACCGCGTTCGACGCGTGACCGGTGCCGCGTACGGGCCGCCGGGGGTTCCCCAGGGGCCCCGGCGAGCCGTCAGGCCTTCGGGGTCACCCTGGTCAGGCCGTTGATGATGCGGTCCATCGCGTCGCCGCCCGTGGGGTCGGTGAGGTTGGCGAGGAGCTTGAGGGTGAACTTCATCAGCATCGGGTGGGTCAGCCCGCGCTGCGCGGCGATCTGCATGACCTTCGGGTTGCCGATGAGCTTCACGAAGGCGCGGCCGAGGGTGTAGTAGCCGCCGTAGGTGTCCTTGAGGACGCGCGGGTAGCGCTGCAGGGCGGTCTCGCGCTGGGCGGGCGTGGCGCGCGCGTGGGCCTGCACGATGACGTCGGCGGCGATCTGGCCGGATTCCATGGCGTAGGCGATGCCCTCGCCGTTGAAGGGGTTCACCAGGCCGCCGGCGTCGCCGACGAGCAGCAGGCCGCGCGTGTAGTGCGGCTGGCGGTTGAAGGCCATGGGGAGGGCGGCGCCGCGGATCGGGCCGGTCATGTTCTCCGGGGTGTAGCCCCAGTCCTCCGGCATGGAGGCGCACCACGCCTTGAGGATCTCCCGCCAGTCCAGCTCCTTGAAGGAGGCGGAGGTGTTCAGCACGCCGAGGCCCACGTTCGAGGTGCCGTCGCCCATGCCGAAGATCCAGCCGTAGCCGGGCAGCAGCCGGTCCTGGGGGCCTCGGCGGTCCCACAGTTCCAGCCAGGATTCCAGGTAGTCGTCCTCGTGGCGGGGGCTCTCGAAGTACGTCCGGACGGCGACGCCCATCGGGCGGTCCTCGCGGCGGTGCAGGCCCATGGCGAGGGACAGCCGGGTGGAGTTGCCGTCGGCGGCGACGACGAGCGGCGCGCGGAAGGAGACCTCGCGCTTGTCCTCGCCGAGCTTGGCGGTGACGCCGGTGATACGGCCGGTGCGGTCGTCCACGATCGGGCCGCTCACGTTGCAGCGTTCGTACAGCCGCGCCCCCGCCTTCTGGGCGTTGCGGGCGAGCTGCTCGTCGAAGTCGTCGCGCTTGCGGACCAGGCCGTAGTCCGGGAAGGAGGCGAGGTCGGGCCAGTCGAGCTGGAGGCGGACGCCGCCGCCGATGATGCGCAGCCCCTTGTTGCGCAGCCAGCCGGCCTCCTCGGAGACGTCGATCCCCATGGTGACGAGCTGCTTGACCGCGCGCGGGGTGAGTCCGTCGCCGCACACCTTCTCGCGCGGGAACTCGGTCTTCTCCAGGAGCAGGACGTCGAGTCCGGCCTTGGCGAGGTGGTACGCGGTCGTGGAGCCGGCCGGCCCCGCGCCCACGACGATCACGTCGGCGGTGTTCTCGGAGAGCGGCTCGGTCACGACGGTCACGGCGGGATCTCCCCAAGGTCGAAAGGTGTGTGCCGGCCGGCACGGGACACGGGCAGTCTATTCAGCGCGGTCGGCCGGCCGGCCGAAGGGCCGCCCCACGAGCGGCAGTCACTGTGCGCACACGTCTGTTACGGAAAGACACCGACGCCTTCCGGGCAGGACGGGCCGGGGTTACCCTGCCAGTACCGCTGGGGGTGACATCTGTGTACATAACACCCAAGACACCCGAAGTGCGCGTTCCGCGTCTGGTCGGGCTGATGGCCGTCGACGCGCGCGAGACGGCACGGACGCGGGGCCTGTCCCTGACCGCGCCGGACCGCCCGGACTTCCACCTCGCCGTCGTGGACTACGTCGTACGCCAGCATCCGCGGCCCGGGACCGAGGTGCCGCGGGACTCGACGGTGTACGTGTGGTTCGACTTCGCGGAGGGCGAGGGCGGCGGGGGCGTGCGGGAGCCGCGCGTACCGGGGCCGCCGCGCGGGGGGCTGCGGCGGGAACTGGACGCGCCGCACGACCCGTACGAGGTGGCCGGGATCAGCCCGCCGTGAGGCCCGGGTCCTCCTTGAAGCCCCGGTGCAGCGCCACCACACCGCCGGTGAGGTTGCGCCAGGCGACCTTCGACCAGCCCGCCTTGCGCAGCCGTTCGGCGAGGCCGGGCTGGTCGGGCCAGGCCCGGATGGACTCGGCGAGGTAGACGTACGCGTCCGGGTTCGAGGAGACCGCGCGGGCGACCGGGGGCAGCGCGCGCATCAGGTACTCGGTGTAGACGGTGCGGAACGGCGCCCAGGTCGGGTGGGAGAACTCGCAGATCACCACGCGTCCGCCGGGGCGGGTGACGCGGTACATCTCGCGCAGGGCCGCGTCCGTGTCCTGGACGTTGCGCAGGCCGAAGGAGATCGTCACCGCGTCGAAGGTGTCGTCCTTGAAGGGCAGCCGCGTCGCGTCGCCCGCGGTGAACGGCAGCCAGGTGTGCTTCTTCTTGCCGACCTGGAGCATGCCGAGGGAGAAGTCGCAGGGGACGACGTAGGCGCCCGTCCGGGTGAAGGGGAGGGAGGAGGTGGCCGTACCGGCGGCGAGGTCCAGGACCTTCTGCGCGGGGCGGGCGTCGACGGCCTTCGCCACCTCCTTGCGCCAGCGGCGGTCCTGCCCGAGTGACAGCACGTCGTTCGTCAGGTCGTACCGTTCCGCCACGTCGTCGAACATCGTGGCGACTTCGTGCGGCTGCTTGTTCAGGGAAGCGCGGGTCACCCGCCCATTGTTGCAGCCGGGCCGCACGGCCGGGGCGGCGGCTTGCCGCGTGTGGGTGGCTAGCGGCGGCGGAAGACCAGGCGGCCGGAGAGCACCGTCGCCACGCATGCCGTGGCTCCCCGCTCGGCCAGTTCCGTCTCGTCCTCGACGTCGAAGACGGCGAAGTGGGCGGCGGAACCCGGCCGGCGGGGCGGGGCCGCCTCGGGCCGGCGGGCGAAGGGGTTCAGGGACGGGGGGCCGGCGGCGGGGGCCGGGCGGGGGACGACGGCGATGCCGGTGCGGCGTACGGCGTCCTGGACCGCGCGGACGCGCAGCGGCTCGCACGCCACGGCGACCGTGCCGTACGCCAGCATGCGCTGGACCCCGCGCCGGGCGCTCGCGCCCCAGCGGGCGTCGTCCATGGCGAGCGCGGCGAGCGCGGCCCCGGTCAGCGGCTCGGTGCCGAGGGCGTCGGCCTCCCGCGGGTCCGGGTGGTACGTCCGCTCCAGCAGTTCGTTGCCGTAGGGGTTGACGTACCCGGGCGTGAGGATGCCCGGCCAGGCGCGCACACGCGCGTGGCCGTGCGCGGCGGCGAGGTCCTCCAGCGGCCCCACGGCCTCGATCCGTTCACCCCGGACGAGGTAGGCGTGGCCCCTGGAGTCCGCGTGGAGCGTCAGCACGGCGACCCTGGTCCCTGGTCCGACTCCCTGGTTCGGCCTAGTTCGACGCGAGCAGCTTCAGCTCGGGGTGGGCGGTGCCGCCCTCGATGGCCGTGGAGGAGATGTGGGAGACCACCCGGTCGTCCACGGGGTCGTTCGCCGGGTCGTCGTGCACGACGAGGTGCTCGTACGTCGTCGAACGCTGCGCCGGGACGCGGTCCGCCTTGCGGATCAGGTCGATGATCTCCAGCCGGTTGGAGCGGTGCCTGGCACCGGCCGAGGAGACGACGTTCTCCTCCAGCATGATCGAGCCGAGGTCGTCCGCGCCGTAGTGCAGGGACAGCTGGCCGACCTCCTTGCCCGTGGTGAGCCAGGAGCCCTGGATGTGCCGGACGTTGTCCAGGAAGAGGCGGGCGATCGCGATCATCCGCAGGTACTCGAACAGGGTCGCCTGGGTGCGGCCCTTCAGGTGGTTGTTCTCGGGCTGGTAGGTGTACGGGATGAAGGCGCGGAAGCCGCCCGTGCGGTCCTGTACGTCCCGGATCATCCGCAGGTGCTCGATACGCTCGGCGTTGGTCTCGCCGGTGCCCATGAGCATGGTGGAGGTGGACTCCACGCCCAGCCGGTGCGCGGTCTCCATGATCTCCAGCCAGCGCTCGCCGCTCTCCTTCAGCGGGGCGATGGCCTTGCGCGGGCGCTCCGGCAGCAGCTCGGCGCCGGCCCCGGCGAAGGAGTCCAGGCCCGCCTCGTGGATCCGGGTGATGGCCTCCTCGACCGACACGCCGCTGATCCGGGCCATGTGCTCGACCTCGGACGCGCCGAGGGAGTGGATCACCAGCTGCGGGAAGGCCTCCTTGATGGCCCGGAAGTGCTTCTCGTAGTACTCGACGCCGTAGTCCGGGTGGTGGCCGCCCTGGAACATGATCTGGGTGCCGCCGAGTTCGACGGTCTCCGCGCAGCGGCGCAGGATGTCGTCGAGGTCGCGGGTCCAGCCCTTCGCGGTGTCCTTGGGAGCCGCGTAGAAAGCGCAGAACTTGCACGCCGTGACACACACGTTCGTGTAGTTGATGTTCCGCTCGATGATGTACGTGGCGATGTGCTCGGTGCCCGCGTACGTGCGGCGGCGCACGGCGTCGGCGGCGGAGCCGAGGGCGTGCAGGGGGGCGTCACGGTAGAGGGCGAGCGCTTCCTCGGGGGTGATGCGTCCGCCCGCCGCGGCGCGGTCGAGGACGGACTGGAGGTCGGCCTTCTCGGTCACCGGCGTCCCTTTCGCAAGGTTCGTGAACGGACCACGTCAGCCTACGCCAGGCTGTTCCGGCCACCGACGTCAGGCCGCGAAGGCCCCGGTCAGCAGCCCGGCGAGGGTGCCGGCGAGCAGGAAGGGGCCGAACGGCACGCCCGTCTTGCGGTCCGCGCGCCGGGCGAGGACGAGGGCGCCGCCGTAGAGGGCGCCGAGCAGGAACGCGGCGAAGGTGCCGAGCAGCACGGTGGGCCAGCCGTACCAGCCGAGTACGGCGCCCGACCCGGCGGCCAGTTTCACGTCGCCGAAGCCCATGCCGTCCGGGTTGACGAGGTGCAGCACGAAGTAGCCGGCGGCGAGGGCGGGGGCGGCGCAGAGGGCGGTGGGCCAGTGGCCGGTGTGCTCGGGGAGCAGGGCGGCGAGGCCGAGCAGGGCGAGGGCGGCGGCGGCGAACGGGAGGGTCAGCGGGTCGGGCAGCCGGCGCACCCGCGCGTCGACGGTGGCGAGCAGCACGCCGACGGGCGCGAGCAGCAGCCAGGCCCCCAGCTCGGGCCGGGAGCCGGTGGCGGCGGCGAGGGCGGCGCAGACGAGTGCGGTGGCGGTGGCGAGGACGGCGGTCTCCCCGCGGGTGCCCCCATCGGACCGCCCGCGGCACTCCCCGCAGCCCGCTGTGCCCAGCCAGCCCCGGACCGGATGGACACCGGCCGGGCACCGGTCGCGCCAGGGTTCGCCGTAGGGCACGCAGAAGCGGTACGCGGCCCGGGGCAGCAGCAGCCCCGTCAGCGCGCCCCACGCCCCGGCCGCGAGCACCGGCAACCCCGTGGCCGTCCCGTCCACAGACCCTCCCCCTTCGTCTCGTACGCGGCGGGCGGTTACCGCCGGAGCAGTTCCACCCGCACGTCGGCCGGGAAGCCGGTCGTCGGCCCCACCCGGCGGGCGAACTCGGCGACCGCCTCCAGCTGAGGGGCGCCGAAGCCGAAGTCGAGCGTGGTGAAGTAGCGCTCCAGGGTGGCCTCGTCGAACGCCTCCCAGCGGGCGGCCTGTTCGGCGACCTTGGCGACCTCCTGCAGGGAGAGGTCGCGGGAGGCGAGGAAGGCCTCGTGGACCTCGCGGGTGATGTCCGGCTCGCGCTCGGCGTAGTCCCGGCGGGCCGCCCAGACCGCGAAGACGAACGGCAGCCCGGTCCACTCCTTCCACAGCGCGCCGAGGTCGTGCACCTGGAGGCCGTAGCGGGGCCCGTCGACCAGGTTGGCGCGCAGGGCCGCGTCGCCGATGAGGACGGCGGCCTCGGCCTCCCGCATCATCAGGCCGAGGTCGGGCGGGCAGGTGTGGTAGTCGGGCCGGACGCCGTACCGCTCGGCGAGCAGGAGCCGGGCGAGCCGGACCGAGGTGCGGGAGGTCGAGCCGAGGGCGACCCGGGCGCCGTCCAGCCGGTCCAGCGGCACCTGGGAGACGATCACGCAGGACATCACCGGCCCGTCGCAGCCGACGGCGATGTCCGGGAAGGCGACCAGGTCGCCGGCGTTGCGGAGGAACTCGACGAGGGTGACGGGGCCGATGTCCAGCTCTCCGCTCACCAGCCGCTCGCTGAGCTTCTCCGGGGTGTCCTTGGTCAGCTCGAAGTCGAGCAGCGTGCCGGTTCTCGCGAGCCCCCAGTACAGGGGCAGGCAGTTCAGGAACTGGATGTGGCCGACACGCGGCCGGGTGCGAGCAGTGTCCACATCGCGAGGCTAGCTCGGGTCCCGTACGTCACCTGGACCACCCCGACCCCGAACGGCCCAGCGGACGTTCAAACATTCGGGTGAAGTGATCTTGACCTCTATTGCTTTCCGGCGCCCCCGTGCTAGGCTCGCCGCAAGTTGCAGTTTGGTTTCCCTTGCAGTACAGAGCCTGCGGAGCATGTGACCGCGGGCTCTCGTCGTTTTCAGAAGTATGCAGTGGTGCGGCACCGTTTCACACTTGCAGGTTCTGGAGCAGGGCAACCCTTTTGAGCCCAAGGAGGGCTTATGGCTACCGGAACCGTTAAGTGGTTCAACGCCGAAAAGGGCTTTGGCTTCATCGCCCAGGAGGGCGGCGGCCCCGACGTCTTCGTTCACTACTCCGCGATCAACGCCAGCGGCTTCCGCTCCCTTGAGGAGAACCAGGCGGTGACCTTCGACGTCACGCAGGGCCCGAAGGGCCCGCAGGCGGAGAACGTCACCCCCGCCTGATTCCCTGCCTGATCGCAGAACCTGAGAGCAGTACCCAAGGAGCCCCACGCCATCCGGCGACGGGGCTCCTGCCTTTTTCCGTTCATTTCCCGTTCACGGGCCCCACCGGTCCCACGGGTCCCGGACTCTCACATGTGCTGCATGACGAGCACGAGCCTCGCCCCGGCCGCGAGCGCCTCGTACGAGTGAGGCACATCCGCCCGGTATGACATGTAGTCCCCCGGCCCCAGTTCCACGACCTCCCCGCGCGGCCCCGCTTTCACCGCGCCCTCGCTCACCACCAGGTGTTCCACGGTCCCCGGAATATGCGGTTCCGATTCCCGTACCGCCCCCGGCTCCAGCCGGACGGAATACAGGTCCCGGCGGGCCCCCGGCGGGCAGGAGGAGAGCAGGGAGGCCAGATAGCCGGACTGCTCGGAGCGGACCGCGGGGCCCTGCCCGGCCCGGATCACCCGCACCGGCAGCACGGGCGGCTCGACCAGCGCGCCGAAGGGCACACCGAGCGCCACCGCGAGCGCCCAGACGGTCTCCAGACTCGGGTTCCCGCTCCCCGCCTCCAGCTGGGACAGCGTGGACTTGGCCACGCCGGCCCGCCTGGCCAGCTCGGACAGGGACAGCCCGGCCCGGCCGCGCTCCCGCTTCAGGGCGGCGGCGATCCATTCCAGGGGGAGTCGGGCGGGGGTTGCCTCGGCCATGTCGTTCGCTCCATCACACGATCGTGTGTCTTGACGGACAATGTGCTCAGCGTTCATCGTAGAAAACATGCGTTCGGCACAGCGAACGGGACCCGCCGGGCCCCCCGACAGCGACGACGACCGCGCCCTCCTGCGGGACAGCGCGCTCGTGGGGCTGGCCGACGGCATCCTGGGCGTGTCCTTCGGCGCCGTGGCCGTCGGGAGCGGGCTGCCGCTGTGGGTGCCGGTGCTGATGTCCGTGGTGGTGTACGCGGGGGCGGCCCAGTTCACCGCCGTGAGCGTGCTGTCTGCCGGGGGCGGCCCGGCCGCCGCCGTGGCCGCCGGCCTGATGCTCAACACCCGCAACGCCGCCTTCAGCCTGGCCGTGGCCGACATCCTCGGCACCGGCCGGGTGAGCCGGTTCCTCGGCGCCCACCTGGTCACGGACGAGTCGGTCGCCTTCGCCCTCGCCGAGCCGGACCCGGCCCGGCGGCGCCGGGCGTTCTGGACGGTCGGAATCGGCGTGTTCGCGGTCTGGAACCTCGGCGTCCTGGCCGGCGCGCTCGCGGGCAGCGCCCTCGGCGACACCGGCCGCTACGGCCTGGACGCCGCCTTCCCCGCCGTCCTGGCCGCCCTGGTGCTGCCCACCGTGCGCACGGACGCGACGGTACGGCGGTGCGCCCTGCTCGGCGCCACGCTCGCCCTCGCGGTCACGCCCGCCGTCCCGGTCGGGGTCCCGGTGCTGCTCGCGCTGGCCGGACTGCTGGCGCACAGACGCCCCGCGGTCTCCGGAGCCGCCGTATGAACGCGGTCATCACCGTGACCCTCGCCCTGGCCGTCGGCACGTACGCCTTCCGGCTGGTCGGCCCGGTCCTGCACGGCCGGGTCACCGTGCCGCCGCGGGTGCAGGAGCTGGCGTCGGCGAGCGCGGTGGTGCTGCTGGTCGCCCTGCTGGCCACGGGCACGCTGACCGAGTCCGGCCGCTTCGCGGGCTGGGCCCGCCCGGCCGGGGTCCTGGTCGGCGCCGCGCTGGCCTGGCGCCGGGCCCCGTTCGTCGCGGTGGTGCTGGCCGCCGCGGTGACGACGGCGCTGCTGCGGCTGGCGGGGACGGATTAGGCCGCGTCCCGCCAGACGGTCAGATCGCCCTCCAGAAAGGCGGCCTCCGGCAGCGCGGTCGACTTGACCTGGACGACGAACAACGCGATGTCCCCCGACGGGTGCCGGAGGCAGAACTCACTGCCGGCCGCCGCTCCGGCCAGCGTCCAGCTGTGCTTCGTGGCGTCCTTGAGGATCAGCCGGCACTCGTCGAGGGTGGTGCCGTGGGCGCCGTACATCTGGATGATGACGCTGTCCCCGCTGTCCAGTTCGCACCCGATCGTCCGGCAGCCGAGGCGGAGGGCGCCCCTGTCGTCCTTCCCCTTGCCGTCCGGGTGCTCGATGCTCAGCGGGGTCGTCGCGTCCAGGTACGCCCGGGCGTGGTCCTCGGCGCGCGGCCGCGCCGGCGAGGGGGAGCGCGCCGCCGCCCCGGGCACGGCTGCTCCCCCGCCCGGGGAGTCCGCCGAGCCGGAGCCGGAGCCGGACGCGGACGCCGACGACCGCGCGCCACCGGAGCCGGGCGAGCCGGACGCCGTGGCCCCGGACGCGGTGGCCCCGGCTGCCGCCTTCCGCGCACCCCACCGGCCCTCCGTGACCACGCCCGACCAGGCCAGGACGGCCACCAGCAGCGCGCCGACCGCCACGGCGGTCACCGAGATCAGCGCGGTGCGCCGCCTGCGGGTCTCGCGTTCCCGAGCCGTCGGCCGCGGCCACCCGGGCGGCGGGTAACCGACCAGCGGCCGCGGGGCGATGGCGGTGGGCTCGGGCACCGGCGCCGGGACCGTGACCTCCGGCCCGGTGATCTCCCGCCACACGGCCGGTCCGCCGCCCGCGTCGGCCTGCGCGCCCAGCCGCCGCCGGCACCACCGCACGATCTCCGCCGGGGTGGCCCGCTCCGCCGGGTCGGCGGCCAGACACCGCGCGAACAGCGGGCGCAGCGGCTCGGGCAGCAGGGACAGGTCGGGTTCGGAGTGCACGATCCGGTACAGCACGTTCACGCCCGGCCCCTCGCCGTACAGCGGGCGGCCCAGCGCCGCGAACGCGGCCGTCTGCCCGAGCGCGAACACGTCCGTCGCCGCCGTCACCTCACCGCCGGTCGCCTGCTCGGGCGCCATGAACGCGGGTGTGCCGATGATGCTTCCCGTCGCCGTGTACGAGGTCCCGTCCGCCGCCACCGCGATACCGAAGTCGATCACCCGGGGCCCGTCGGCGGCCAGCAGTACGTTCGACGGCTTCAGGTCCCGGTGCACGACCCCCTCGGCGTGGATCGCCCGCAGCGCCTCCGCGACCCCCGCCATCAGCCACAGCACCGCCGCCACCGGCAGCGGACCGCGCCGGGCCACCGCGTCGGCCAGCGACGGCCCCGGCACGTACACGGTGGCCAGCCACGGCGGGGTGCCGTCCGGGTCCGCGTCGATCAGCTCGGCGGTGTACGCGCCGCGCACCCGCCGGGCCGCCGTCACCTCCCGCCGGAACCGCCGCCGGAAGTCCGGGTCGTCCGCCAGTTCGGGCCGTACGACCTTCAGCGCGACGGGACGTCCGCCCTGGGTGTGGGACAGGTACACCCGGCCCATACCGCCCGCACCGAGCCGGGCCGCCGGCCGGTAACCGGCCACCGCCACCGGGTCGTCGGCCTGGAGCGGCCGGAAGACCTCCGTCATCGGGTCCATCGGCCCGTCCCCCCCACGTCATGTTCCGGCGTCATGTTCCGGCCAACGGCGATCAGAGTACGGGGGGCCCGGGTGCGGCCCGCTAGGGTCCCTCCCCATGACCGACACCCGCGCCTTCTACGACACCATCGCCGAGGACTACGCCGTCCACTTCCGCGACCAGCTCGCGCACCGGCCCCTGGAGCGGGCCCTCCTCGCCGCGTACGCCGAACAGGTCGGACCCGCGGGACTGGTCGCCGACCTCGGGTGCGGCCCCGGCGAGATCACCGCCCACCTCGACGGGCTCGGTCTGTCCGTGTTCGGCCTCGATCTGTCCGAGGCGATGATCGCCCTCGCCCGCCGCCGCCATCCCACGCTGCGGTTCGAGCAGGGCTCGATGCGGGAGCTGCCCCTGGCCGACGGTTCGCTGGCCGGGGTGGTCTCCTGGTACTCCAGCATCCACACACCCCTGGACGAACTCCCCGGCCTGTTCGCCGAGTTCCACCGGGTCCTGTCCCCCGGCGGCCGGCTCCTGCTCGCCTTCCAGACCGGTGACGAACCACTCCACCTCGACCAGCCGTGGGGCCACCCCGTCTCCCTGGACTTCCACCGGCGCCGCCCCGAGCAGATGGCCGGGCTGCTGAGCGACGCCGGTTTCGCCCCGCACTCCAGCACGGTGCGCGAGCGGGTGGAGGAGCACGGGGAGTCGGCCCCGCAGGCGTTCCTCCTCGCCCGGAAGAAAGGCTGACGAGGTCTGAGGGTGCCGCGCCCGGCCCGGCCCCGCACCGGCTCAGGGAGCGCGAGTGGCTCGCTCAGCGCACGGAGGCGACCGTGTCGGCGAAGGCGCGGGCCGGTGGGCTGAGCGCGTCCCAGCGGCGTACGGCCCAGCCGACGGGGAGGGGGCGCAGGCCGGGCAGCGGGATCAGCCGGAGGGGGCCGTCGCCGGGGACGGGCAGGCCGGGGACGGCGGGGACGACCGCCTTGCCGACGCCGAGTTCGGCGAGGAGCAGGGCGGTGTCCCAGTCGGCGACGCTCGGTTCGTAGGCGAACCGGACCCCTCGTTCCGCGCAGGCCGCTTCGAGGTGGGCGGCGGACGTGGAGTTGGGCGGGAGCCGGATGAGCCGGGTGCCGGCCAGGTCGGCGGGGTCGAGGTGGGCGCGGTCCGCCAAGGGGTCGTCGGCCGGTACGGCGAGGAGCCAGGGCAGTTCCACGACCGTCCGCTGTTCGATGCCGCGGACCGGGGGGCCGATGGTGATCCAGGCGAGGTCGAGGGTGCCGTCGGCGAGGGCGTCGAAGCTGCCCCGGCCCGAACTGACCGTCTGGAACTCCAGGTTGACCTTGGGATGGCTGCGGCGGAAGGTCACGACCGCCTCGGACATGAAGTGCCGTACCGTCGTCGCGCCGGTGGCGACGCGGACGTGGCCGCTGTGGCCGTCGAGGAGGTCGCGGAGCTGTCGCACGGCCAGGTCCAGGCCGTTGATGCCCTCGGCCGCCGCCGTCTCCAGGATCCGGCCGGCCTGGGTCGGCACGACCCCGCGCGGGCGGCGTTCCAGCAGGGCGACGCCGGTCTCCCGCTCCAGCCGCTTCACATGCTGGCTGACGGCGGACTGGGTGCGGCCGAGGTCGCGGGCGACCGAACTCAGGCTGCCCGCGCGGCACACGGCCACGAACACACGGAGGTCGTCCAGAGTCATGAGACCCAAGTTAATGCTTGGATCCGGGAAGAAAACCCCAGGATTGACTGGGTGTTCGCCTCGTACGAGGATCGTGGGCGGGCCGCGACCGACCCAGGCGGCAACCCTGCTCCCCGCCCCGCCGAGTCCGGACGACGCGGGAGACGCGGGGAGCGGGTGCCGACCGTGCGGTCAGCCCTGGCCCAGCAGCGCGATCAGGCGCCCCACCGCGGTCACGACGGGCTCGCCGACCGTGCCGACGGCGGCGGCGATCTGGGCGATGGAGGCGAGGAGCAGTCCGCGCTCGCGCAGGGCGGCCCGGTCGGGGGTCAGCGCGGGCAGGGCCTCCTCCACGGTCCGGTCCTGCTCCGGGGTGAGGTGCCGGCGCAGCTCCGCGAGGCCGCGGGTCAGTTCCGCGACGGCGGCGCGGAGTTCGGGATCGGCGGCGGCGCCGACCGTGCCGTAGTTGAAGCCGACGTTGCCCTGGCCGCCGTTGACGTTGGCGACCGGCCCGTAGTAGTTCGTCGTGTCGCTCACAGCTTGAACCCCGTGTTCCCCTGGCCGCCGTTGAGGTTGGCGACCGGCCCGTAGTTGTTGGTGTGGTACTGGTGCACGACCGCGGTGAACTCGGCCTCCGGGTTGTCGATCGCGTACGCGATCCGGCCGGCGATCTGCCGCAGTTCCTCCATGCTCGGCAGGGTCACCACCACCGACGAGCCGCTGGCGACCTGGACGGCCAGCACCGGCTTGTCCGCTTCGAACAGGCCCTTGAAGGTGATGAACAGCACCGCGACGAGCAGGACGATGAGGAGCGCGGGATTGCCGTTCTCCCCGATGCGCGCGTCACCTCCGCTCATCAGGTTGAACACGACGTAGATCACGACGGCGGCGAGCAGCCCTTTCAGGGCGCGGCCGAGGGCGGAGCCCCGGTCGGGCTTCAGCATGAAGGCGTCGACCATGGTGATGTTGTGCAGCGGGAAGGCCGCCGAGCCCACCCACAGCATGCGGCGGCTCACCCGGAGGACGAGTGCGCCGCCCGTCCGCCCCGTGGGCGGCGCGGAGGGCGGGGGTGGTGGGGCGGCCGGTGGCCCGGGCGGGCGCCCGGGCGGTGGTGGGGCGCCGGTGCCGTTCGTGTCGTCCATGTGCTCCCCCGTGATGTCGACTTTCCGCAGAGTACGGCCTACGCGCGGCGCTCGTACAGGCCTTCCACCTGCGCCGCGAAGTCCTTCAGGATCCGGTCCCGGCGGAGTTTCATCGACGGGGTCAGCTGGCCGGCCGCCTCCGTGAAGTCCGTCGGCAGGACGGCGAAGCGGCGGATGGACTCGGGGCGGGAGACCAGCTTGTTCGCCTCGTCCACCGCCCGCTGCAGAACGGCCGTCAACTCCTCGTCGCCCACCAGGAGTTCCGGCGGCACCGGGTGCTTGCCGAGCATCTGGCGCCAGTGGGTGATGCCGTCGGGGTCGAGGGTGATGAGCGCGGAGACGTAGGGGCGGCCGTCACCCACCAGCATCACCTGGGAGATCAGCGGGTGCTGGCGCAGCCAGTTCTCCAGCGGGGCCGGTGCCACCGACTTTCCGCCCGCCGTGATCAGCAGCTCCTTCTTGCGGCCGGTGATGGTCAGATACCCCTCGTCGTCCAGTGCGCCGAGGTCGCCGGTCGGCAGCCAGCCCTCGCGGGTCGCGGGGACCACCCCGCCCGCCTGGGCGTCCCAGTAGCCGCGCAGCACATGGCCGCCGGCGACGAGGATCTCGCCGTCCGCCGCGATCCGCACCCGGGTGCCGGGCAGCGGCCAGCCGACCGTGCCCAGCCGGGGCTTGAGCGGCGGGGTGACCGTGGAGGCGCCGGTGGTCTCCGTCAGGCCGTAGCCCTCGAAGATCTCGATGCCCGCGCCCGCGTAGAACGCGGCGAGGCGCCGGCCGAGCGGGGAGCCGCCGCAGATCGCGTACCGGACGCGGCCTCCCAAGGCGGTGCGGATACGGCGGTAGACCAGGGGGTCGTAGAAGGCGCGCTGGGTCTTCAGGGCGCGGCTCGGGCCGGGGCCGGTGCCGGTCTGGCCGGCCTCCAGCGCCTCGCCGTAGCGCCGGGCCACGGCCGCCGCCCGGTCGAACACCGCCGTCCGGCCGCCCGCCTCCGCACCGGCCCGCGCCGAGTTGTACACCTTCTCCAGCATGTAGGGGATGGTCAGCAGCGCGGTGGGCCGGAAGGCGGCCAGGTCCGGCAGCAGATCGTCCGGGGCCAGGCTGGGCGCGTGGCCGAGGCGGACCCGGGCGCGGACGCAGGCGATGGCCACCATCCGGCCGAAGACATGGGACATGGGCAGGAAGAGCAGCACCGACGGATCGTGGTCGCGCGCCTTGAACACCGGGTGGAGGAGTTCGATGGCGTTGTCCACCTCGGCGAAGAAGTTGCCGTGCGACAGGGCGCAGCCCTTGGGGCGGCCGGTGGTCCCGGAGGTGTAGATCAGCGTGGCGAGCGTGTCGGGGCCGAGCATGCCCCGGCGGACGCCCACCTCCGCGTCCGGCACCGCCGCGCCCGCGTCGGCGAGCCGGGCCACATGCTCCTTCTCCATCACCCACACATGGCGTACGTCGGGCAGGTGCGGGAGTTCGGGACCGATCGCGGCGGCCTGGGCGGCGGTCTCCGTGATCAGGGCGACCGCGCCGGAGTCGTGCAGGATCCAGCGGGTCTGGAAGACGGAGGAGGTCGGGTACACCGGCACGGTGACCAGCCCGGCCGCCCACGCGGCGAAGTCCAGCAGGGTCCACTCGTAGGTCGTACGGGCCATGATCGCGATCCGGTCGCCGGGCATCAGGCCCTCGGCGATCAGCCCCTTCGCCACCGCCCGCACCTCGGCGGCGAACCGTGCGGCCGTCACGTCCGTCCAGCGACCGCCGGGCAGCCTGCGGCCGAGCACGACCGCGCCGGGGGCCGCCTCCGCGTTCTCGAACGGCAGGTCGGCGAGGGAGCCGTGGGTGACGGGGGGCGCGAACGGCGGCACCGACACCTCCCGTACCGCGCCGTCCAGCCGCCGTATGTCGGGCTGGACGAGGACCGGCCGGCCGTCGTAGTCGGTGGCGGAGACGGGGGCGCCGGAGGAGGCGGGGGCGTTCGGGTACGACGTGGACACGGGCGGCTCCTCTGGCGTGCGTGCACCGGCGGCGGACCCCTGTGCGGGCGGGGTTACCGCTGGTCAGGCCTGGTGATCGTACGGCTCCACTGTGAGAGGGTTGTGCGGGTTCCGGGCGGGTCCGGGGCCGGGGATGTGCAGCCTCGGGGGGTGACCCCCGCCCCGGCTTACCTCCGGTAACGTTACTTCGGAGTAGGCCATCCGGAGACACCGCTGGGGCGTGACCCGATGCACACCGTGACCCTCGCCGCGCCGCCCGCGCTCGGCCCCCTGCTGGCCCGGGGCGCCCTGCGCTCCCCCTTCAAACGCCCGGCCCCCGACGCCGCCGTCCCCCGCACCCGGCTGGTCCTGCCCGGCGTCCGCGTCGATCTCGCGCACCTGGCCGCGTACGAGCGGGTCTGCGGCTTCCCCACCGGCGAGTCCGCCCTGCCCCTCACCTACCCGCACGTCCTCGGCTTCCCGCTGGCCATGCGGCTGATGAGCGGCCGGGACTTCCCGCTGCCGCTGCTGGGGCTGGTCCACACCTTCGTCGAGATCGAGCGGCGCACCGCGCTGCCGGCCGACGAGAGCTACGAGATCTCGGTGTGGGTGGCGGAGTTGACGGCGCGCAGAAGCGGGACCGAGGCGGTGGTGGTGACGGCCGTACGGTCGGAGGGCGAGGTGGTGTGGTCGTCCCGCAGCGGGTACCTGGCCCGGACCGAGGGGCCGGCACCCCGCGATACGGCGGGTGTCCGGGAGCGGCTGCCCACCGTCGCCGAGTGGCGGCTCGGCGGTGATGTGGGGCGGCGGTACGGGGCCGTCTCCGGCGACCGCAACCCCATCCACCTGCACCCGTGCACCGCCCGGCTCTTCGGCTTCCCCCGGGCCGTCGCCCACGGCATGTGGACCCTCGCCCGCTGCCTCGCCGCCCACGGCACCCCGGCCACGACCGTCGTACGGGCCCGCTTCCGGGCACCGGTGCTGCTGCCGGGCACCGTGGCGTACGGGGCGGACGGCCGGGGGCGGTTCGAACTGCGGGGCGAGGGCGGGCGGTTGTGCGTGGCGGGGTCGGTCCGGGGCGGCGGGTCGGTCCGGGGCGGCTGAGGGACGCGGGAAGCCGCGTGGGCGGTTCCCGGTGGCGCTAATCCCGCTCCGGCGGCGGGGTCCAGGTCCTGCCCCGCATCAGGTTGCCCAGGCCCGACCAGGCGAAGTTCATCAGGGTGGACGCGGCCTGGTGGGCCGTCACCTCCGGTGTGCTGTTGGCCCACGCGGCGAGCGACTCCGCCGCGCCGACCAGCGCCTCGGCGAGCCCGGCCACCTCGCGCTCCGGCAGGTCGGGGTCCCGGTGCGCCTCCCGCGCCGCCACCGCCACCAGCCGGGTCACGAACGCGACGATCTCCGCGCGCATCGCCGCCGCCTCGGACACGAACGGCTCACCGTGCCTGCGCGCCTGGAGATACAGCACCGACCAGCCGTCCGGATGCTCGGCGGTGTGCGCGAAGAACGCCCGCAGACCGTCCCACAGCTGCTGCTCGACGGGCAGGTCCTGCCGGACCCCCGCGCGGACGGCCGCCGTGAGCGCGGCGGCCTCCCGGCGGATGCAGGCGGTGAAGAGGTCTTCCTTGGAGTTCAGGTACAGGTAGACCAACGGCTTGGACACGCCCGCGACTTCGGCGATCTCGTCCATCGACGCGGCCGTGTACCCGCGCTGCCCGAAGATCCGCACGGCGGCGTCGAGCATCTGCCGCTCGCGCACCGCCCTCGGCATCCGCTTGGTCTTCACGGCACCCATGGGGCAAGACTAGTTCGGCCGGGTGCCGTACCCGGCCGGGCACGATTCGACGGAGCACGTACCGGCCGAGCGCGTACCGGCCGGCGGCGGGCCGCCGCCCCGGGCACGCGCTAGCTGGAGGCGGTGGCCCCGCCCTGCGCCCGCGCGACGTCGTCGGCGAGGTCTTCCTGGGTGCGGTTGGCCTCCAGGTTGGCCTTCATCCGGTCGACCTTCTGCACGATCCGCACCGAGGCCCGGTCCCGCTCCTTGCGCAGCACCACCCAGCTGATCGGCGCCGACAGGACCAGGGAGAGCAGCAGCACCCACAGGAGGTTGGAGTCACCGAAGCCGCGCGGGAAGATGCCCGAGTAGACGGCTCCCCAGACGATCACGAGGCAGCCCGCGAAGATACCGAGGCGCATCAGCGTGTAGCGGAGCATCTCAATCCACTCGTCCGATTCCAAATAGGGTCATCGTCCAGTGAAGCACGAGCCGGTGGCGATCATGCAAGGGGGTCGAGCAAGGGGGTGGCAGGGGCGCCGGGCGCCGGGCGGGTAATAGATACACTCCGCTGGTGCCTCTTACCTTCACCTTGGATCCAGCGATCACCCCCGCCCTCCGCGACGGCATCCTCGATCTGTGGGCGGACGTCTCGAACGCTGGCGGCTCCGTCGGCTTCGTCCCCCCGGTGACCCGTGACGAGATACGGCCCGAGCTGGTGCGCCACTTCACGCAGCTGGTCGAGGGCCGCACCCGGCTGCTCGTCGGCCACGACGAGGCCGGCCGGGTGGCCGCGACCGCCTTCCTCACCCGCAACACCCACCGGCTGATGACCCACTGGCTGTGGCTGTACACGGTGATGGTCCACCCCCGCCACCAGGGCCGGGGCTACGGCCGCGACCTGCTGGCCGCCGCCGAGGAGGCGGCCCGCGGGCTCGACGGCATCGAGGCGATCCGGCTGACCTGCCGGGGCGGGCACGGCCTGGAGCGGTTCTACGCCTCCTGCGGCTACAAGGAGGTCGGCCGGGTCCCGGACGCCATCCGGGTCGCGCCCGGCGACGACCGCGACGAGATCGTCATGCTGCTGCCGCTGCGCTGACCCGGCTTGCGGCGCCCTCGGGGACGAAGGGTGCGGCGTCGTACCGGTCCTCGGGGGCCTTCGCTGCCGGCATGCCGGGCGAGTACCCCTCGTTTCCGGCGGAGAAGCGAGGGGGTCGTTCCTGCCGTCGCCCGGCTGCGGCTGGTTCGGAAGTGACCGAGTGGTCAGACCCGCATCGGCTGGGGCTCGTCGCGGCGGGACGGGTCCGGGCCCTCGTACTCCCGGATGATCTCGTAGCGGGTGTTGCGTTCCACGGGGCGGAAGCCGGCGTCGCGGATCAGCTCCAGGAGGTCTTCCCGGGTCAGCTTGTTCGGCGTGCCGTAGTTGTCCGCGTCATGAGTGATCTTGTACTCGACGACCGAGCCGTCCATGTCGTCCGCGCCGTGCTGAAGGGCCAGCTGGGCGGTCTGCACGCCGTGCATCACCCAGAAGACCTTCACGTGCGGCACGTTGTCGAAGAGCAGCCGGGAGACCGCGAAGGTCTTCAGCGCCTCCGCGCCGGTCGCCATCCTGGTGCGCGCCTGGAGCGTGTTGCGCACCTTGCCGTCCTTCATGTCCACGAAGTCGTGCTGGTAGCGCAGCGGGATGAAGACCTGGAAGCCGTTCGTCTCGTCCTGGAGCTCACGCAGCCGCAGTACGTGGTCGACGCGGTGCCTCGGCTCCTCGATGTGGCCGTACAGCATGGTGCACGGGGTCTTCAGACCCTTCTCGTGCGCCAGCCGGTGGATGCGGGACCAGTCCTCCCAGTGGGTGCGGTGGTCCACGATGTGCTGCCGGACCTCCCAGTCGAAGATCTCCGCGCCGCCACCGGTCAGCGACTCCAGGCCCGCGTCGATCAGCTCGTCCAGGATCTCCGAGGCGGACAGCCCGCTGATCGTCTCGAAGTGGTGGATCTCGGTCGCCGTGAACGCCTTCAGCGAGACGTTCGGCAGCGCCTTCTTCAGCTCCCGCAGCGAGCGCGGGTAGTACCGCCACGGCAGGTTGGGGTGCAGACCGTTGACGATGTGCAGCTCGGTGAGGTTCTCCGACTCCATCGCCTTGGCGAGCTTGACGGCCTCCTCGATGCGCATCGTGTACGCGTCCTTCTCGCCCGGCTTGCGCTGGAACGAGCAGTAGGCGCACGACGCGGTGCACACGTTGGTCATGTTGAGGTGACGGTTGACGTTGAAGTGGACCACGTCACCGTTCTTGCGGGTGCGCACCTCGTGGGCGAGACCGCCGAGCCAGGCCAGGTCGTCCGACTCGTACAGCGCGATGCCGTCCTCGCGGGTCAGCCGCTCCCCGGAGCGGACCTTCTCCTCCAGCTCGCGCTTGAGCCCGACGTCCATGGCAACACCTTTCTACGACAGCCCGACCAACGGTATCCCTAGACCTCTTCGGGCAGCTCCCCGACCCGGTTCTCCCACTTCGTGGACAGCACGATCGTGGTCCGGGTCCGCGAGACGCCCTTGGTGCCGCTGAGCCGGCGGATGGTCCGCTCCAGGCCGTCCACGTCCGACGCCCGGACCTTGAGCATGTACGAGTCGTCGCCCGCGATGAACCAGCAGTCCTCGATCTCCGGCAGGTCGCGCAGCCGCTGGGCGACATCCTCGTGGTCGGCCGCGTCGGAGAGGGAGATACCGATCAGTGCGGTGACGCCGAGGCCCAGCGAGGCCGCGTTCACCGTGGCGCGGTAGCCGGTGATGACACCGGCCGCCTCCAGCCGGTTGATGCGGTCGGTGACGCTGGGGCCCGACAGGCCCACCAGGCGCCCCAGCTCCGCGTACGAGGCCCGGCCGTTCTCCCTCAGGGCCTGGATGAGCTGCCTGTCCACCGCGTCCATGCGATCGAAGCCTTCCGGTGAAAGTTCCTGGAGTGATGAGAGGTACGTACTGCTAATCGCCCCGCGGGCCGTCCGCCGGACCGCCGCCGCCCAGGTCTCCCCGCCAGCGCCGGTACAGACCGTGGCCGACGCCCGCCGCGTCCAGCACCCGGCCGGCCACGAAGTCCACCAGGTCCTGGATGTGGGTGGCGCCCGCGTAGAAGGCGGGCGAGGCCGGGACGACCGAGGCGCCGGCGTCGTCCAGGGTGACGAGGTGGCGCAGCGTCTGGCCGTTCAGCGGGGCTTCCCGTACGGCCACGACCAGCGGGCGGCGCTCCTTCAGCGTGACGCTCGCCGCACGCTGGAGGAGGTCCTTGGACAGGCCGAGCGCCACACCGGCCACGCAGGCGGTGGAGGCGGGCACGATGAGCATGCCGCGGGCCGGGTAAGAGCCGGAGGACGGGCCGGCCGCGAAGTCGCCCGCGCTCCAGTAGCGGACGCCGCTGACGTCCACGTCGAAGGTGCCGGGCTTGCCGTCGGCGCCGCGGGCCAGCCATTCCCCGAGGTCGTCCTGCCAGTGGGCGTCCCGGAAGGGCAGGCCCGTCTCGTCCAGCAGCGTCAGCCGCGAGGCCCGGCTGACCACCAGGTCCACCGCTTCCCCGGCCGCCAGCAACGCCCGCAGCACGGCCGCCGCGTACGGCGTCCCGGAAGCTCCGGACACCCCCACGATCCAAGGCACGCGCTGCGTTTCTCCTGCGTTCACACCTTGAGCGTACCGGCGGACACCAAGGGGCTCAGGACCGGTTGGGGTTCGGGGCGGCCGGGAGGGCGGGGTCCGGCCACCCGGCCGGGGACCCCGCGAACGGCGGAAACGGGCTAGACGGTGAGCCCTCGCACCAGGAGGTCGAGCAGCGCGCACACGAACAAGGCGATACCGATGAACCCGTTGACGCTGAAGAACGCCCTGTTCAGCCGGGACAGGTCGTGTGGGCGGACGATCCGGTGCTCGTAGCCGAAGGCCGCCGCGACGATCACCAGGCCCAGCCAGAAGAACGCGCCCGCGTCGGTGGCGAGGGCGTACCAGACGAACAGGGCCGTGGTGACCGTGTGGCACGCGCGGGCGCCCCAGATCGCGGCCGGGATGCCGAAGCGCGCCGGGACCGATTTCACGCCGATCTCGCGGTCCGTCTCCACGTCCTGGCAGGCGTAGATCAGGTCGAATCCGCCGATCCAGATGCCGACGGCCAGGCCGAGGATCACGGCCGTCCAGGACCACTCCCCGCTGATCGCCAGCCAGCCGCCGATCGGGCCCATGGCCTGGGCGAGGCCCAGGATGGCCTGCGGGAAGTTGGTGAACCGTTTGCCGTAGGGGTAGACCACCATCGGCACCACCGCCACCGGTGCCAGGGCCAGGCACAGCGGGTTGAGCAGGGCCGCCGCGCCCAGGAAGACCACGACGGCGATCAGCGCGCCGGTCCAGGCGTGCCGGACCGACATCGCGCCCGTCACCAGTTCCCGGTGCGCGGTGCGCGGGTTACGGGCGTCGATCTCGCGGTCGATGATCCGGTTGACCGCCATCGCGAACGTGCGCAGGCCCACCATGCAGACGGTGACCAGGAGCAGCCGGCCCCAGTGGATGTTCTCGTCCCGCTCGTACATCGCCGTCAGGGCGGCGATGTAGGCGAAGGGGAGCGCGAAGACCGAGTGCTCGATCATCACCAGGCGGAGGAACGCCCTGGTCCGGCCCGGCTGGGCGATTGCGGCAGCGCTGCTCACAGCCCGTACTCCTTCCAGCGGCGGTCCACCAAGGCCGCCGTGTCCGGGTCCGACAGGACCATCTCCGGCCACCCGCCGTCGCGGGTGTAGCCCTCCTCCGGCCACTTCCGCGTGGCGTCGATGCCCGCCTTGCCGCCCCAGAACTGCTGGTAGGAGGCGTGGTCGAGGTGGTCGACGGGGCCTTCGACGACCGTGAGGTCACGGGCGTAGTCGGTGTTGCCGAGGGCCCGCCAGGCGACCTCGTGCAGGTCGTGGACGTCACAGTCGGCGTCCACGACCACGATCAGCTTGGTGAGGGACATCATGTGCGCCCCCCAGATGGCGTGCATCACCTTCTGAGCGTGCTTGGGGTACTTCTTGTCGATCGAGACGATCGCGCAGTTGTGGAAGCCGCCGGCCTCGGGCAGGTGGTAGTCCACGATGTCCGGGACGATGATCTTGAGCAGGGGCAGGAAGAAGCGTTCCGTGGCCCGGCCGAGGGGGCCGTCCTCCGTCGGGGGCCGGCCGACGACGATCGACTGGAGCAGCGGGCGCCTGCGCATCGTCACGCAGTCGATCCGCAGGGCCGGGAACGGCTCCTGCGGGGTGTAGAAGCCGGTGTGGTCGCCGAAGGGACCCTCGGGCAGCATCTCGCCGGGCTCCAGCCAGCCCTCCAGGACCACCTCGGCGTTCGCGGGCACCTGCAGCGGGACCGTCTTGCAGTCGGTCATCTCGATCCGCTTGCCCGCGAGGAAGCCGGCGAACAGGTACTCGTCGATGTCGCCGGGCAGGGGGGCGGTGGAGGCGTACGTCACGGCCGGCGGGCAGCCGAAGGCGATCGCCACCGGGAGGCGTTCACCCCGGCGGGCGGCCACCTGGTAGTGGTTGCGGCTGTCCTTGTGGATCTGCCAGTGCATGCCGATCGTGCGCTTGTCGTGGCGCTGGAGGCGGTACAGGCCCAGGTTGCGGACGCCGGTCTCGGGGTCCTTGGTGTGGGTCAGGCCGAGGTTGAAGAAGGAACCGCCGTCCTGGGGCCAGGTGAACAGCGCCGGGAGCCGGTCCAGGTCGACGTCGTCACCGTGCAGGACGACCTCCTGCACCGGCGCCTCCTTGACCTTGCGCGGCGGGACGTGGGCCATCGCGCCCAGCTTCCCGAAGGCCTCGCGCACACCGACGAAGCCGTGCGGCAGCTCGGGCCGCAGCAGACCGCCGATCTTGTCGGAGATCTCGTCGTACGACTTCAGGCCCAGCGCCTTCAGCAGGCGGCGGTCGGTGCCGTACACGTTCATGGCGAGGGGCAGGTCCGAGCCGCGCACGTTCTCGAAGAGCAGCGCCGGGCCGCCGGACTTCTGCACCCGGTCGACGATCTCCCCGACCTCCAGGTACGGGTCGACCTCGGCCTTGATGCGCTTGAGGTCGCCCTCGCGCTCCAGCGCCCGGAGCAGGGAGCGAAGATCGTCGTAAGCCATGTGCCCCAGTATCGCCGACGTGCCGCTTTGTCCCGGTGGCCACCCCCCCGGTTCCGGCGCGGGGCCGGGTCAGCGGAAGACGGCGACCGGGTACTGCAGGACGACCTCCCGGGCCTCGGGGTCCCAGCTGGTCACCTTGCCCAGGCAGTGCGCCTGGAACTGGCCCTCGGGCAGTTCCCGGTCCGGGGTGAGCAGTCCGTCGCCGCGCAGGACGACCCTGAGGTGCGCGGTGGGTCCGCCGTCGGCGTAGGGGGCCCGCATCAGCAGGGTGTCGCCGCGGCTGCCGCCCGCCTCGAAGCGGCCGGTGACCATGACGAACTCCCCTATCTCGCTGAGCGGCACCGCGGTGGCCGGCCCGGTGCGGGCCAGCTCGCCGAGGAGGGCGCGGTTGGGGATGACGGTCCCGGAGTCGGGGCGCAGCCGGACCTCCACCAGGGCGTCGCCCCGGCGCAGCACGGACAGCAGCAGGCCGATCACCGAGATGGGCTCGCTCTTCTCCACGTACTTGGCGACCACCTCGGTGGTGCTGCCGCCGGTCACCTTCAGCAGCAGGGAGACCAGCGGGATCACGGCGAGGCAGCCGGCGTTGCGGATGCGCCGCTCCTCGACCTCCTTGCGCAGGGCCGCCTTGTAGTTGCCCATCTTGAACAGGCCCATGACGGCGTCGTTGTCGAGGTACAGGGGCAGGTAGGCGGGGTCGGCGGCGGTCTTGCCGAGGCGGGCCAGCCCGCGCCGCAGCGCCCGGCCGGCCAGCACGAGCAGGCCGGCGAGGGCCGCCAGCCACCAGGCCATCGGGCCCCACCAGGCGCTCCACCAGGTGCCGTCAAGAACAGCCACGGATCTCCTTGAACGCGGTGGACAGGGAAGTGGCGCGGGCGTCGACCAGGCGTCCGCCGGTCAGCTCGGCGGCCTGGCGCAGCCCGTCCGCGCCGGCGTCGCCGAAGCGGACGGCGTAGGTGTGGACGGCGCGGACGTCGGCGGGGCGGGCGCGGTAGCGGCGGGCGAAGGCGGCCCGGTCGAGGCCGGCGTTGTTCTCGCCGTCCGTCATCAGCACGATGGACACCAGCCGGCCGGGGTCCGCGCGCAGGGCCCGTTCGGCGGTGCGGTAGCCGTGGTCCAGGGCGGACCAGACGGCGGTGGAGCCGTCGTAGCCGCCGTCGGCGACGAAGCCCGCCAGCGTCTTCAGGTCGGCGGGGCCGCGCACGGTGACCGTGCGCTCGGCCAGCGGGCGCCCGCCGAAGCGTACGACGGTGAGCCGTTCCCCTTGATGGAAGCGGACGAACTTGGCACGGGCGGAGCCGTCGGCGCCGCTGAGTCCGGCGAACGCGGCGCGCAGGGCGCGGGTGCGGGCGCCGCGCATGGAGGTGGAGAAGTCCAGCAGGAAGATCACCTGGTCGGCGCCCCGGCGGGCCGGGTCGCCGTAGTCGGCGAGGAGGCGGTCCAGGACGGCCGGGTCGTCCGGGTAGTACAGGGCGTTGTCCAGGGGGGCGGTCAGGCGGGTGTCGCGGGGTACCTCGGTGCTGACCGGGCGGCGCAGGGTGCGGCGCATGATGTCGCGCTGGTGGCCGGGGGCGGTGAGCCAGTCCACGACCCGGTCGTAGGCGGCGCGGCGGCCGGGGTCGAGCAGGAGCAGCGGGTAGTCGGCCAGGACCATGCCGTCGGCGGGGTGGACGATCTCCAGGGGTGCGCGGAGCCGGCCGGAGGCGTTCAGGGCGAGCAGTTCGGACTCGTAGGTGATCAGGGCGTTGGTGCGGCCGGGGCGGGCGGCGAAGGCGTCCAGCAGGGCGCGGGAGCCGGCGGCGGTGAGGCTCTGGCCGGAGCGGAAGCCGCGCAGCCGGTCGCAGCTGACGTCGGCGGGGCGCAGGGCGCGGCCGGTGCCGGCGGCGGCGGTGGCGACGCCGACCAGGGCGGCGAGGCCGCTGTTGCTGCGCCGGGGGTCGGCCATGCCGAACCGTACGGTCCCGGTGGCGGCGGCGTCGGCGAGGTCGGCCCAGGACAGGCGTCCGCCGGGGGCCTGGGCGCGCAGGGTGCGTGCCGCGTCGGGGGTGAGGCCGACGACGACCGGGGAGCGCATGATCGAGGCGCTCTGCATCCCGGTGGCGGGGGTGGCCCCGGCGGGGGCGTGCTTGGCTCTCAGGCGCAGATAGCGGTCGGAGGAGAGCCAGGCCAGGTCGTAGGAGTGGCGGCCGGTGAGCAGGGTGTCGGAGGCGTCGTTGGTGGCCCGGTAGTGCATGTCCAGGCGGACGCCGGTGTCCTTTTGGAGGCGGTCGAGCAGCGGCTTCATGTCGGTGAGTTCGTCGCTGGCCAGGACGCGCAGGGTGGTCTTGGAGCCGTCGCCGGAGCAGGAGGCGAGCCCGCCGAGCACCACGGCCAGCACCAGGCACAGGCACAGCGGTCCGAGCGGCAGGGTGCGGGGGGCGGGCGTCATGGGGTCTCCCCGGGGGGCTGGGCGGGGGCGGCCGGGGGGCAGTCGCCGACGGTTTCGATCATGCGTTCCAGCAGGTCGAGGCGGGGCAGTACGGCCTTGGTGTCGTCGTCGGAGAGCACCGGGGCCTGGATGCCGCGCTCGCCCAGGAAGCGGGTCAGGGCGTCGCTGGTGGCCGAGCCGCCCTGGGCGTCGCGGACCCGGAAGCCCAGTTCCATCGCGCGCCGTTGCAGCGCCGGATCCCTGGTGATCAGCTCGCCGAACGCGTCACCGTGCGGGGTGAGCGCGATGAGCTGGGGTTCGGTGACGAAACGGGCCGAGGGGTAGAGCAGGACCCGTCCGGTGTCGACGTGTCCGGTGGCGGACCGGGCGGCGATCTGGTGGGCCAGGAACTGGTGCTCGTAGATCACGGCGATCGGGGAGATGCTCTTGCCCTCGGCGGAGACGTAGGTCTCGTTCTTCTCGGAGGACGGCATGCCCTGGTCGTTGAGGAGGAGCCGGACGCGCTGGGCGAACCGGGTGGCCTCGGCGGGGGTCTGCGGGATGTCCTCGTGGTTCCGGACGTAGGAGACCAGGCCGAGATAGGTGCCGGCGGAGTTGGCCTGGCAGATGTCGGAGGTCTGGGCGAGGACCTTGTTGCCGTTGTGGATGCCGTGCCGGCCGATGCCGATGCGGCGGCCCCCCGGGGCGGTGCCGAGGTCGTCCCAGCGGCGTCCGGCGGCGGACGCGCCGAGGAACTTCCGCATGTCCAGCGAGTAGTACATCGGCTCGGCCCCGGCCGGCACGCCCGGCAGCGGGGTGGCGATCCCGGCCTCCCGGAGCGTCTCGGCGTACTCGCGGTAGGTGCCGAGCACGATCGGGCTGACGAAGGGGCGGTACGTCGTCGCCGGGTGGCCCTCGGCCGCGCGCCGGGAGGTGATCAGGTCGGCGGCGGGCTGTCCCGACGGGAAGACGATGTCATAGCCGTCGTAGCGCTGGGTGGCGATGCCCCGGGAGCCCATGCGGGTGAGGTGCACTCGGTAGCCGTGCCGCACGAGCAGCCTCCGGACCTCGGGGTCCTCGAAGAAGTCGGCCTTGGAGGCCATCTTGGCCTGGATGGTGACGATCCGTTCGAAGGGCAGCGCCGCGTGCCCCTGGGCGAGGACGACGATCGCGCACAGCGCGGTGGCGGCGGCGACGGCGCGCGGGAGGAGCCTGCGCACCAGTGAGCGGCGCGCGGGCGTGACCGCCGGGGCGCCGACCCTCAGGCGGGGCTCGCGGCTCGGCCGGGGTCTGTCGCTGTCGGCTGTGTGAGTGGCCACCCGGTTCTCCTGCGTCGGCGGGGGCAGGATCGTGCACGGACGGGACGACGGCGGACGGAACGCCGAACCAACTACGGCGATAAGGCAAGTGAATGCCCGTCAGACGGTTGCGGAAGCCCGGGTTCACGGACGGAACCGCCGTCGGACGGATGGCGGGCGCGGGGGCCGTGTGCCTACCGTGGAGGAGGGGGAGGACGCGATGGCGGTGGAGTTCGGCCTGCTGGGCGTGATCGAGGCACGGCTGGGGGGCCGCGCGGTGGACGTGGGGCACATGCGGCAGCGCTGTGTGCTGGCCGCGCTGCTCGTGGACGTGGGCCGGGCGGTCTCGGTGGACACGCTCGTCGACCGGGTGTGGGGCGACCGGCCGCCGCAGCGCACCAAGGAGACGCTGTACGGCTATCTGTCCCGATTACGCCAGGCCCTGCGCCCGGCCGCGGAGGTGACCGTCGCCCGGCGCCCCGGCGGATACGTCCTGGAAGCCGACCCGCTCTCGGTGGACCTGCACCTCTTCCGCGACCTGGTCGCGCGGGCCCGCACGGCCGACGGCACCGAGGCGGTGGCGCTGATGCGGCGGGCGCTCGGACTGTGGCGCGGGGAGCCGTTCGCCACCGTGGACGTCCCGTGGTTCGACGACCAGCGCCAGGCCCTGCTGGGCGAGCGGCTCGCGGCCGAGCTGGACCACATCGACCTCCGGCTGCGCGCCGGGCACCACGGCGACCTGCTGTCCGAGCTGGCCGTGAAGGCCCGCGAACACCCGCTGGACGAACGGCTGGCCGGTCAGCTGATGCTCGCCCTGTACCGGGCCGGCCGCCCCTTCGAGGCCCTCGCCCACTACCAGGACCTGCGGCACCGGCTGGCCGAGGAGCTGGGCGCCGACCCGGGCCCGCGGCTGCTCACCCTGCACCAGCGCATCCTCGCCAACGATCCCGGGCTGTCCCTGCCCGAGCCGTCCCCGCCCGAATCGGCCCTGCCCGAGGCGGCCCCGTCCGCCGGGGCCCGCTCCACCACGCCCCGGCAACTGCTCGCCCCGCCCGCGCACTTCGTGGGCCGGGACGCCGAACTCGCCGTCCTGGACAAGACCCTGGCCGCCCAGACCGGGCCGCGCGCCACCCTGCCGGTGATGGTGATCTGCGGTATCGGCGGGGTCGGCAAGACCTCCCTGGCGCTGCACTGGGCACACCGCCGGCAGCACCACTTCCCCGACGGGCAGCTCTTCGTCGACCTGCACGGCTTCACCCCGTCGGGGGAACCCGCCGACCCCCGGGTGGTGATCCGCGGCTTCCTCGACGCGCTCGGTGTCGACCCCGGGCGGGCCCCGGTGGCCTTCGACGCCCAGACCGCGCTGTACCGCAGTCTGCTGGCCGGCCGGCGGATGCTCGTCGTCCTGGACAACGCCCGGGACTCCGCGCAGGTCCTGCCGCTGCTGCCGGGCACCCCCGGCTGCGCGGTGCTGATCACCAGCCGGGACCAGCTCACCGGGCTGACCGCCGCGCACCAGGTCACCCATCTGACCGTCGACGCCTTCGACCCCGCCACGGCACACGAGCTGCTGGCCGGCCGGCTGGGTGCCGAACGCGTCGCCGCGGAACCCGAGGCCGCCGCCGAACTGGTCGGCCAGTGCGCCGGGCTGCCGCTGGCCCTGAGCGTGCTGGCCGGACGCGTCACCACCAACCCGGTCGCCACCCTGACCGCCCTGACCGAGGAGGTGCGCGAGAGCAGCCGCCTGGACGCGCTGAGCACGGGAGAGGACGCCACCGACGTACGGGCCGTGCTCGCCGCCTCCTACCGGGCCCTGGACGCCGACACCGCCCGGGTCTTCCGGCAGCTCGTGCAGGCGCCCGGCCCCGACATCGGCGTGGCCGCGGCCGGCAGCCTCACCGGGCTCGGGCCGGCGCGGGTCCACCGGGCGCTGCACCGGCTGCGCACCCGCCACCTCCTCCAGGAGCACGCCCCCGGCCGGTTCGCCGGCCACGACCTGCTGCGCGCCTACGCCCTGGAGGTCGCCGCCGGGGACGACGCGGAGGCGCGGGCGGCCCGGGTCCGGGTGCTGGACCACTATCTGCGCACCGCCTGGTCGGCGGACCGGCTGCTGCTTCCGCACCGGGACCCCGTCCGGCTGCCGCCGGCGGCCCACGGGGTGCGGCCCGAGGAGATCACCACCCACGACCGGGCCATGGCGTGGTTCGGCCGGGAGCAGCCGGCGCTGATCGCCGCCGTGCACCAGGCCGCGCGGCACGGCCACGACATCCACGCCTGGCAGCTGGCCTGGGCCCTGACCACCTTCCTGACCCGGCGCGGACGGTGGAGTGACGTGGCCGCCGTGCACGACACGGCGCTGCGGGCCGCGACCCGGCTCGGTGACGCGGTCGCGCGGAACGAGTCGTACCAGGTGCTGGCCATGGAACGCATCGAGGCGGGCGACCACGCCACGGCGCGGCACCGGCTGGACCAGGCGCTGTCGCTGGCCCGAAGCGGCGGCCACACCCTGTCCGAGGCCTACACCCATCTGGCCCTGGGCTGGCTGTACGAGCACACGGGCGACCGTCCGGCGGCGCTGCGCCACGACGAGCTGGCCGTCGGCCTCTTCTCCCGGCTCGGCCACCGGGCCGGGCTGTCCCGCGCCCTGAACGCGGTGGCGTGGGACCTCGTGCAGTCCGGCGACCACCGAGGGGCCGTGACCCGCTGCGAGCAGGCGCTGGCCCTCCAGGACGAACTCGGCGACCTGCGCGGCCAGTCCGACACCCTGGACACCCTCGGCTACGCCTACCAGCAGCTCGGCGAGTACACCCAGGCCCTCCTCTGCCACGAGCGCTGCCTGGAACTGCACCGCGCCCTGGGCCACCGCTTCAACGAGGCGGAGGCCCTGGTCCACCTGGGCGAGGCCCACCAGGCCCTGGGCGACCGGGGGGCCGCCCGCCGCTGCTACGAACAGGCCCTCGACGTCTTCCGGGACATGGAGGTCAACCCCGCCCGCGTGGCCCAGACCCGCGCCCTGCTCGCCGCCCTCGGCTGAGGCCCCGGTACGGGGAGGCGTTCCTCCCCGTACCGTCCCCCGTGGACCACGACACCCACTCTGGCCGGCCGTCCTGGGAGGAACCTTGCGAGAAACCTTGAACGGGCAGGTGACGGGGGCGGAAGCGGCCCCCGGCCGGGGCCAGGCGGTCACCGACCGTTAATCACTTCCGCGTTCGGCCCGCCACCCGTTCCGTTGAAATGGACCAAACGGGCATGTCCGGCCGCGTTCCACGGCATTGCCTTGGAAGGGGGCCCGCATCCAGGGGCCCCTTCTTCGATGGGAGACGCGTGCGAATCACTGACATCCAGCGCTGCGAGGTACGGCCGGGACGGCTCGTGGAGTGGACGCTGAGCCCGGCCACCGTCGCGGCGGCGACGGCACTCCCCGAGGACTCCCGGCCGCCCGCCTACATCCAGGAGTCGCACATCAGGACGGCCCGGTCGCTGAGGGAGGACGGGTTGTTCGTGCCGACCTGGGTCGGCACCGCCTTCGACCTGCCCGGCCCGGTCGACCTGGACGCGCTGGAGCGGGCCCTGCACACCTGGACCGTGCGGCACGAGACGCTGCGCAGCGGCTTCCGCTGGGCCGGTGACGAGCTGCGCCGCTTCACCCTGGATCCGGCCGATGTGTCCCTGCACCGCGAGGAGGCGGGCCACTTCCCCGACGCCGACGCACTCGTCCGGCACCTCCAGGACCGCTTCGACACGGTCGCGGACGCGCTGCGCTGGCCGAATCTCCTCTACACGGCGGTCGTCCGGGACGACGGCGCGAGCGTGTACCTGGCCTTCGACCACAGCAACGTCGACGCCTACTCGGTGCAGCGGATGCCCGCCGAGATCCACGAGCTGTACGCGGCGGCCACGGGCGCGGCCGGAGCCGACGCCGGTCCTACGGCCGCCAGTTACGTCGACTTCTGCGAGATCGAGCGGTCGCACGCCGACGGCGTCGACGGCCGGCACGCGATCGTGGAGCGCTGGCGGGAGTTCATCCGCCGCTGCGACGGCACCCTGCCGGGCTTCCCGGTCGACCTGGGCCTGGCGCCGGGTGATCCGCTGCCCCGGCAGCGGATGCTGGCCGAGCCGCTGGCCGACGCGGACACGGCCGCCGCGTTCGAGGAGTACTGCCGGCCCTACGGCGGCAGCATGACCGGGGTGCTGGCCGCGACCGGGCTGATCGTGCACGAACTCGGCGGGCAGCCGGTGTACCGCACCGTGGTGCCCTTCCACACCCGGGCCACGTCCCGCTGGAGCGAGTCGGTGGGCTGGTACGTGGGCGCCGCGCCCATCGAGGTGCCCGTCGGCGGCACCCGCGGTTTCCCGGAGGCCCTGCGGGCGGTACGGGCGGAGCTGCGGGCCAACCGGGCGCTGGCCCGGATGCCGCTGGCCCGGGTGCTGCGCCTGCTCGGCGCCGACTTCCGGCCGGTCTCCCCCGACCTGTACTCGATCGTCTCCTACGTCGACACCCGCGGCCTGCCGGGCGCGCCGCGGTGGGCCGAGCTGAAGGCGTACGGGCTGCTGCGGGTGTCGTACGGCGACCAGGTGTGCGTGTGGGTCAACCGGCTGCCCGAGGGGCTGTGGCTGGCGAGCCGGTACCCGGACACGGACATCGCGGCGAAGAACATGCGGCTGTACGCGGAACGGCTGCGGGACCGGATCGCCTCGGTCGCCGACGGCAGCCTGTCCGCGGTGTCCTAGGTCATCACGGAACCGGATCCGGCTGGATCGCGTGGACCGCCGTGGGAGCGGACGACCGTGACGGCCCGCCGGAGAAGCCGGCGGACCGTCACGAGAGGTCGAGCCGGGACGGTCTACTCGATCGGGAAGGCCGAGACCACCGCCGGGACGCTCTTGGTCGTCGAGTCACCGGTCGGCTGGGACACGTACACCCGTGTTCCCGGCTCCGCGAGTTCGATCGGCAGGCGGGCCAAGGCGACGTTCGCCTGGAGTTTCGGGGCGAATGAGGCCGACGTCACAAAGCCCACCGGCTCCGAGTCCGGCGACGGCGCGACCAACCAGAAGTCGGACAGGTAGCCCTGGATCGGGTCCCCCTCCATCTTCAAGCCCACCATCGTGAGTTTGTAAGGAGGGTTTCCTGCGGCGATGTCGTCCCGCATCCGTTCGAGGGCTTCCCGGCCGATGTAGTCCGACGCCTTCTTGCGGGGGATGTGGGACGCCAGCCCGACCTGGAACGGGACCATCTCGTTGTCGACGTCCTGGCCCCAGGCGAGAATCCCCGATGTGATCCGGTGGGGCTGGATGGGGCCGGTTACCAGCAGCCCGTACTTCTCGCCTGCCCGGAGGATCGCATCCCACATCCGCTCTGCGTGGATGCTCGAATTCTTCAGGTAGACCTCGTAGCCGGCCTCGCCGGAGAACCCGGTTCGCGAAACGAGCACCGGAAGTCCGTCGATCTCGGTCTCCGCCAGCCCGAACGCGGGCATCTCGGAAGCCACGTCACCGATGAGGTCGGCCATCAGCTCGTTCGCCTTCGCCCCCTGGATCTGGACAGGCGACACGTCGAGCTCCTGGATCCGGACATCGAACCCCTTGCCGACATTCACCCCCTTCAGCCACAGCGACAGATCCGAGTCGGAGATGCTGAACCAGTACTCTTCGGGGGAGATCTTCAGCAGCAGCGGGTCGTTGATCATCCGGCCGTTGGAGTCGCACAGCACGACGTACGCCGCCCGCATGGCCGCCAGTCGCGTGACGTCCCTGGTCACGACGTAGTTGACGAACTCGGTGGCCTCGGGCCCTTGCACGCGGATCTGCCGCGCGGCCGCGATGTCCCAGAGCGTCACCCGCTGCGTCAACGCCTCGTACTCGGCGGCGGACCCGCCGTCCTCCTCAGGGACATAGCCCCTGGGCAGGTACATACGGTTGTACACCTCCGCGCGCCAGCATCCCGCCTCAATCGCCAGATGCCAATACGGCGACTTTCGCGCGCGCGTCGATATCAGAAGCTTGATGTCCGGTCGGCCCGTTTGACGCAGGTTGACAGGGACCGTTCGATCCGACTGATCGACCGATGGGAAGTTCGGATCCGCCCCTTTTGCAGATACGTTCGTCACGCTATCTCCTCCCGCGGCTACCTGACTCGGTGCCGGGTTTTTTTATCAGCGACAATGAGAGATTGTCCAGGCCCTTGATGCTTTCCAGACGAAGAAGCACACCGGCTCCCGGCCATATCGGGAACCCTCGCCTCATGGCGGAAACACCGGGCCGTCCGTGATTCCGGCAAAACACTCGTGGGTCTCGCGCCGGCGGTGGCGCCCGGCGGGGATCGCCTCGCCGGCATCGCCGTGCCGCGGTTCGCGCCTGCGGGTGAGAGCCGGTCGCCCCCATCCCGTGATCTCCCGCCCTGATCTACCCCTTGGCGCACTCTGTCAAGCAGCACGCGCCCCAGAAGTCACCACGGGCACCAGGCAGCGAACCACCGACTCTGTCAACAACCCGTAAGGAAAGATCAAGGTTAATCCCCCGTCAACGGCCGGATGTGAGCCAACCCTGGCCGAATTGACTCGGTTTGACGCCTTCTCATCCCAGGATTCGAGACAGCCCTCGGGGAGTCTTGTGTAAGCGACTCCGGATGTGAATAAGATTTGTCTGTCTGACGATCTTGACTGTCCGTCGTTGCCACACCCCTGGCGATTGAAGGAGTCTCTTGACGTGACACAGCAAGGCATGAAGGACTTGACGGCTACCGCCGCGGAAATAGACGCACAAGCCGCCATCGAAATCGACCGACAAGAGATCGATTTACTCGACTCCAAGATTATCGAGCTGATTCAGAACCGCCACCGGGTCTCCTTCCGGATCCAGCAGCGCCGGCTGGGCGACGGCGGCCCCCGTACCGTGCTGGCACGCGAGATGGTCGTCATCGACCGCTACCGTCAAGCGCTCGGCCCCGAGGGCACCTCGCTGGTGACGGACATCCTGCGACTGTGCCGGGGCCCGGCGCCCGAAGCCGCCGTATCGACCACGGCCGAGCGCAGCGAGCCGACTGCGTGACCACGGCCCACGCCCTCTCACAACCGCCCTCCACTTCCCGTCGATCCACGTCCTCCACGTCGTCCGCCCTACTGAGGGTGGGGGACATCTCCTTCCTCAACTGCGCCCCGCTGCGCTGGGGGTTGGCACACAGTGGTGCCCGCGAACAGTTCGACATGGTGTCCGGACCGCCGGAGTGGCTGGCCGGGGAACTGCTGGCGGGACGACTGGACGCCGGCCCGGTCAGTCTCGCCCGCTATCTACGGCACACCGACGCATGGGAGTTGCTGCCCGACGGTGTCGCCATCGGCAGCGACGGCCCGGTGCACTCCTGCCACATCGTCTCCCGCGCCCCTCTCGACAACCTCGACGGGGCCGTGGTCGCCCTGTCGGAGGCCAGCCGCAGTACGACTCTGCTGGCCCGGATCCTGCTTGAGGACGCCGTAGGCGTACGTCCGGTGTACCGCTCGGTTCCACAGAACCTGGACGACATGCTGGACATCGCGGACGCCGCCGTCCTGATCGGGGACGAAGCGCTGCGGCTGCACGCCCGGCCCCCGGCCGGCCTGCGGATCCAGGACACCGGCGCGCTCTGGCGCGGCTGGACCGGCCTGCCCATGGTCTTCGCCGTCTGGGTGGTGCGGCGCGAGGTCGCGCGTGAACACCCTCTGGCGGTACGGGCCTTGGCCGCGTCGCTCACCGACGCGGCCGAGAGGGCCGGTGCGCACCCGGAGGCGGTGGCCCGCGCGGCAGCCGCCGAGTCGGCCCGCAGCCCGGGCGGACGCCTGTCCGAGCAGGTGCTTGTCGACTACTACCGCGTACTCGACTACTCCCTCGGTGACCGCCAGCTCGCCGCCATGAGCGAGTTCCGGCGGCGCGCCGCCGCCCGCGGCGAACTCACCGAGGAGCGATCCCTTCACCCCGCAACTCCGCCCGTACCAGGAGGACGCTCGTGATCCGTCACTACGTGCTGTTCAAGTTGAAGCCCGGCGTCTCGTGGGACGACCCCAAGGTCCAGCAGGCCGAGCAGATGGCGGCCAAGGTCGGCGCCGAAGTGCCGGAACTCCGCGAATGGACCGTCGGCCGTAACATATCCACCCGGCCGGTCGCGTACGACTTCGTCGCCGTCGGCCTGCTGGACGACATGGAAGCCGTCGAGCGCTATATGACGAACACCTTCCATCAGGAAGCCATCAGCGCCTGGCGGGAAATCAGCGACTGGGTCATCGCGGACGTCGAGGAATGAACTGCGGGTGACCCTTCGAGGGACTGTGCGGACCGTTCCGTGAACGGTGTATGAATTCCGCACAAGGATAGGAAACGAGGAAGAGTCGTGGGGCATCAGTTCGAGAAGTGTGCCATCGTCGTCGACAAGGAGCTTCCCGCGGGGCTGGCGATGAACACGGTCGCCGCGCTCGCCCTGTCGGTCGGGAAGTTCGTCGACGGCATCGTCGGTGACGACGTGAAGGACGCCGACGGCCGGCTGCACACGGGTATCACCTCGATCCCGCTGCCCGTCCTGAAGGCCGACGCCGGGGAACTGCGCGACGTCGCCCTGCGGGCGGCGGGCGCGAGCGACGTCTTCGTCGTCGACTTCACCTCGGTGGCCCAGTCCTCGCGCTCGTACGACGAGTACACGCGCCGCACTGCCGAGATCCCCACCGGCGAACTCCCCTACATCGGCCTGGCCGTGTGCGGCGGCAAGAAGGCGGTGGACAAGATCACCGGAAGCCTGCCGCTGTACCGCTGACCCGGGCCGGGCCATCCACCGGCCCGGCTTCCCATCCTCCTGACCCTTCGATCCGCCCGGCCGGGGCCGGTTCGCCCCCGGCCGACCGGTCGCGCTGCCCGGATTCCGGCGACGGACCGGGCCCGACACCTCACACGACCAGCACGGCCATCCCGAGCAAGAACACCGTCACGGCACGCGAACGAGCAGCAGAGGAAGGCATGTTTACCGTTTTCGACGAGGAACTCGCCCGTACCGCCGGCGAGATACGCGACCGGCACCGCGACTACGCGGCCGGCCGATGGTCCGACGAGCAGCTGGCGGCCCACCAGCTCGACGCCTTCCGCACCACCGTGGAGTACGTCAAGAAGCATTCCCCCTTCTACGGCCGCCACCTGGCGGACGTGGATCCGCGGTCGATCACCTCGCTCGCGCCCGAGCAACTGGCCTCCGTGCCGTTCACCACCAAGGACCACCTGCGGCAGGAGTTCGCCGACGTCCTGTCGCTGCCGATGCACAAGGCGTGGATCTTCTACGAGACCACCGGTACCACCGGTCGTAGTACCCCGTGTCCGCGGGACAACACCGACTCGCTGCACAACAACACCGCGCTGACCGTGTACTACGACACGATCTTCCGGCAGTACGGCGACGAGCAGATCATCGGCGTCTCCGGCCCCACCGAGCTGCACGCCTTCGGCGACACCTTCGGCGAGGTGTGCCGCAACCTCGGCCACGCCGTGGCCAAGATGTGGCCGCACTCCCCGATGGTCGGTTTCGACCGCGCTCTGGAGACCCTGCGGGTGCTGCCCGCCACCGGCCTGTTCAGCACGCCCGGCATGGCCCTCACCCTCGCCAAGAAGGCCCACGACGCCGGCCTCGACCCGAGGCGCGACTTCCGCCTCGACGTCATCATGTGCACCGGCGAACTCGCCTCGCCCAGCCTGCTGGAGAACATCGGCGAGGTCTGGGGCGCCCGCGTCTACAACGCGCTGTACGCCTCCCAGGAAGCCTCCGTCATGGGCGCGTCCGGCGCCGACGGCGGCCTGTACACGGCCCCGCTGCTGAACCTGTACGAGGTCATCGACCCGGACACCGGGCAGGCCGTCGCCCCCGGAGCCGACGGCGTGCGCAGCGGTGAGCTGGTCGTCACCTCCCTCTACCAGGGCAGCAAGCCCCTCGTCCGCTACCGCACCGGCGACCTCGTCCGGCTCAGCCCGCCCGCCGCCGGCCGTTCGCTGCCCGCTCCCACCCTCGAAGTCCTCGGCCGCACCCGCGACACCCTGCGCATCGGCGGCCGCGAGATCAGCGGCTACGACCTCGAAGAGCTGCTGCTCACCCACCCGCGCGGCTACCTGGACTACCAGATCGTCATCGACGCCGTGGACGGCCGGGACGAGCTGACGCTGCGCATGCAGCTCCCGGAGGACCGGACCGGCCTGCGTCTGGACGAGGGCGAGATCACCCGCGCCGTCGAGAACCGGCTCGGGGTGCCCCTCCGCTTCGAGTACGGCCCGCTCGGCAGCGTCACCACCACCGGTGCCATGGTCAGCTGGAAGGCCGCCCGCGTGGAGGACCGCCGGCAGACCGTCCCCGACGCGGAGCGGGCCGCCGCGCTCGCCGTGGCGAGCGGGAGGGCCCAGTGACCGTCACCCACAACGGCGGCCCGGCGCCGGCCTCCCCGGCCATCGCACAGGTCGCCTACCACGACGGCGAGTTCGTGCCGCTGGAGCGCGCCCTGCTGCCCGTCACCACGCAGGCCCTGCAGTACGGCACCGGAGTCTTCGAGGGCATCCGGGCCTATGCCCAGGACGGCGGCGGCCTCGCCGTCTTCCGTCCTCACGCCCACTACCGCCGTCTGCTCCGCAGTTCCCGCCTGCTGCGTATCGAGGTCGGCCGTTCGGTCGAGGAGCTGTGCGACCTCACCGCCGAACTGCTGCGGCGGATCGGCACGACCGAGGACTCCTACATCCGGCCGCTGGCCTACAAGCGGGCCCTGCTGCCCGGCCAGAAACCGGGTGTCAGCCTCTCGGGCGTCTCCGACGCGCTGTCCGTCAACGCCTTCCGCATGGGCTCCTACACCGACCCGGCCGGCATCCGCTGCGCCATCAGCTCCTGGCGCAGGCCCGCTTCCGACGCGCTGCCGGTGCGCGCCAAGGTCACCGGCGGGTACGTCAACAACGCGCTCGCCGCGGACGAGGCCCGCGCGGCCGGGTACGACGACGCGATCCTGCTCAACAGCCGGGGGCAGGTCGCCGAGGCCAGCACCTCCAACGTGTTCGCCGTCATCGGCGGACGGCTGGTGACCCCGCCGGTCACCGCCGACCTGCTGGAGGGCATCACCCGCGACACCGTGGTGACGCTCGCGGCGGACCTGCTGCAGACCCCGACCGACTTCCGCGACCTGGGCCGTGACGAACTCGCGGCCGCGGACGAGGTGTTCCTCACCGGCACCGGAACCGAGATCGTCCCCGTCACCGAGCTGGCCGGCCGCCCCGTCGCCGAGGGCACCCCCGGCCCGCTCACCACCGCCCTGATGGGCGCCTACCAAGACGTGGTCCGCGGCAGGACACCGCGGTACGACGACTGGCTCCACCCGGTCCACGTGTGATCCGAAAGACAGGCTCTGGCACAGCGGTACAGCTCCCAAGGGGGGACTGCATGACTACTGAGGCACCTGGCTGGATAGACACCTCGCTCACCGACGGCCCGCCCGTCGACGCCATCGGCACGCTCGGCCCCGCCGGCACCAGCAGTGAGCAGGCCGCTTTGTATCTGTGGGCCGCCCGGGGCCAGGACGCGGCGCCGGCCATCCGGCTGTACGACACCTACGAGCTGGCCGGGGAGGCGCTGCGCGAACGCGTCGTGAGCCATGTGGTGATCGCCAACGCGTACGCGGGCGTGCACAGCTTCTACATGGACCCCAAGCTCCGCTTCGCCGGCGCCTTCCTCTTCGACACCCCGCACTACGGCATCGCCGTCGCCCCCGGGCACCGCATCCCGAAGCGGGCCCGTATCGCCACCCATCCCGCGCCGGTGGCCCTGGTCGGGGAACTGCTGCCCGAGGAGTACGCGGTGGAGGAGATCCTCTACGCCACCTCCACCAGTGCCGCCGCCGGCAAGGCCCGCCGGCGCGAGACGGACCTGGCCCTGACGACCCAGCCTGCCGCCAAGGCCAACGAACTGGAATTCATCTCCCGCACCCGCCCGATCCGCATGCTCTGGTCGGTGTTCACGCTGGTCGACCCGCCGGCCTGATCCGTCCGGGGCGGGGTCCGGGGGCGGTACACAGGCCGGTCCCCCGGTACCCGCCCCGGCTCCGGCCTCCCATGCACGCCGAGGAAGGAAAACAGCCCACCCATGCTCTTGATCGACCGTGCCACGGTGCGCCGGGTCTACCCCATGGAGCGCGCCGTGGAGGTCATGGCCGAGGCCATGCGCCGCTACAGCGCCGGTCTCGTCGACCAGCCGCTGCGCACCATCCTGCGCCCGGAACGCGACACCGGGCTCCTCGGCACCATGCCGGGCTTCGTGGCCGGGGAGGAACTGGCCGGATACGGACTGAAGGCCATGGTGCTCAAGCCGGAGAACCCGGCGCGAGGCCTGGACCTGCACGTCGGGATCGTCATGGTCTTCGACCCGGAGACCGGAGCCCCGCTCGCCATGATGGACGCGGGCGCGGTGACGGCCCTGCGGACAGCCGCGGTGTCGGCGGTGGCGACCGACGCGCTGGCCCGGCCCGGCACCGGCGACCTGGCGATCCTCGGCTCCGGAACGCAGGCCCGCAGCCATCTGGAGGCCATGGCCGTGGTCCGCGAGCTCCGCCGGGTACGCGTGTGGAGTCGTACCCCGGCCAACGCCGAGGCCTACCGCCACTGGGCCGCGAAGGAACTCGGCATCGAGGTCGAGGTCGTGGACCGCCCCGCCGCGGCGCTGGTCGGCGCCGATCTCGTGTGCACCACGACCGCCACCAAAGAGCCCCTCGTGACGGCCGACGACCTCGCCGAGGGCGCCCACGTCAACGCTGTCGGCGCCTCTTTCGCCGACCATCGCGAGCTGTCCGCGGAGGCGGTGGCGCGGTCGGCCTTCTTCGTGGACAGCCGTCAGTCCGCGCTCGCCGAGTCCGGTGACCTGAAGGCACCGCTGGACGCCGGGCTGGTCGGACCCGACCACATCCGCGCCGAGCTGGGCGAGGTGCTGCTCGGCCGCCATCCGGGCCGCCGCGACGAGCGGGAGATCACCGTCTACAAGTCGCTCGGGCTCGGGGTGCAGGACATCATGTCCGGCTTCGCGATCGCCGAGGCGGCTGCCGCCCAGGGGCTCGGCCACACCTGGGACCAGGCCTGACGAGACCCGAGAGGAAGGCGAAACCCGCCATGAGTACAACGAGCACGACGAGTTCGACGAGTACGGCGAGCACGGCAAGCGCCCCGAGTGCGGCCGCCCCGGTGCCCCGCGCGGTGCTCGCCGGCATCCCGGCCTATGTGCCCAAGCCCCCGTCCCCGCCCGCCCAGGGCCCGTCCCACCGGCTGTTCCTCAACGAGAACCCGTACCCGCCGCTGCCCTCCGTCCGGGAGGCCATCGCCGAGGCGTCGGCGCGGACCAACTACTACCCGACCATTCACCCCGAGCGGCTGCTGGACGCCCTCGCCCGGCGGCTGGACGTCCCGTCCGCGCATCTCGTCACCGGCCCCGGATCGGTCGGCATCTACCAGCAGATCGGCCAGGCCATGCTGGAGCCGGGCGACGAAGTCGTCTACGCCTGGCCGTCGTTCGAGGCGTATCCAATCGTGGCGCGGATGGCGGGGGCCGTCCCCGTGGAGGTGCCGCTCGCCGACGGCGTTCACGACCTGGACGCCATGGCCGACGCCATCACCGCCAGGACCAAGGCCGTCTTCCTGTGCGAGCCCAACAACCCCACCGGCACGGCCGTCGGCGCCGCCGAGCTCACGCGGTTCCTGGACCGGGTGCCCGGCGATGTCCTGGTGGTCCTGGACGAGGCGTACTTCGAGTTCTACCGCTCGCCGAACGCCCCCGACGGCGTCGAGTTGCACCGCGACCGGCCCAACCTGCTGACGCTGCGCACGTTCTCGAAGGCGTACGGGCTGGCCGGGTTGCGCGTCGGCTACGGCGTCGCCCAGCCCGCGATCGCCGAGGCCCTGCGCAAGTGCTCCGTGCCGTGCGGGGTGGGCCGCATCGCCGAGGAGGCCGCGCTTGCCTCGCTGCGCGTGGAGGCGGAACTCTTCGAGCGGGTCGAGCGGATCGTCGCGGAGCGGGAGCGGACCCGCGAGGCACTCCTGGGGCTCGGCTGGGAGGTGCTGCCCAGCGAGACCAACTTCCTGTGGCTGCCGGCGGGCGAGGCCGCCGAGCCGGTGGCCCGGGAGTGGGAAAGCAGCGGTCTGCTGGTCCGGGCCTTCCCGCACAGCGGCATGCGGGTGACCATCGGAAGCCCGGAGGCGAACGACCTGCTGATCGCGGCGGCGAAGGAGACCGCGCCACCGGCTCGGTGACCGGCGCGCGAGGGTTACCGCGCCGGCGTCACAACGGCTCGATGACCTTCTTGCGCATGTGCCCGTAGATCACCGATGTCCGTACGTCGGCGAGTTCCGGGCGCTTCGTCAGCTTGTCCAGGACCACCGCGTGCAGGTGGTCGGTGTCGCGGACGGCGACGTGCACCAGGAAGTCGTCGTTTCCGGTGAGGACGAAGAGCGAGATCACCTCGGGCATCTTCTCCAGGAACGCCTGGAAGGCCTCGATCGCCGTACGGGTCGGCGGACGGATCCGTACGGCGATCACCGCTTGCAGCCCGCGGCCGAGCGCCGCGAGGTCGGCCTCGGCGTGAAAGCCCGTGAGGATGCCGCGCTCGCGCAGGGCCCGCATGCGCTCCAGACAAGTGGACGGAGCGATACCGAGTGCCTGGGCCATGTCCCGATTGGTGCGCCGACCATCCTCCTGGAGCATCCGCATCAACGCCGAATCTAGTTCGTCCACGCTCGCCTCGCTCTGCCGGATTCCGAAGGTAATTCGGATTCTATATGGCACTGTCGATGATCTTGCTACTCTCGGCCCATGTTGGCCGACGTTCATTCGGTCAGGAGTGCAGTCGGCGGTAGCGGAGAGGGACGACTCAGATGCGTGAACGCGGACCCAGTGTCTGGGCGGTGTGTGCGGTGGTGGCGGCCGCGCTGTTCTGGAGCAGCTCGTACGCGGTGACCAAACAGGTGCTGGCGGACGTCGGCCCGCTCAGTATCGGCGCCATCAGGTTCACCCTGGCGGCCCTGCTCCTGGGCGTGATGATCCGGCTGAGCCGGAACCGCCCGGCCAGGCCGGACGCCCGGCAGCGGCGGCAGCTCTACCTGAGCGGGTTCCTCGGGATCACCGTCTACTTCGTTCTGGAGAACGTCGGCGTCGACCTCTCCACGGCGTCCGACGCGTCCCTGATCGTCGCCACGTACCCGCTGATGACCATGCTGATGGAACTGGTCGTCTTCCGTACCCGCATGCCCCTGCTGCGGGTGACGGGCGTCCTGCTGGCCACCGTCGGCGCTTTCCTCGTGGTGCGCAACGGAGCCCAGGTCGGCGGCAACGCACGGTGGGCGGGAGACATCCTGCTGCTGCTCGGCGGGGTGGCCTGGGCCGGGTACAACGTACTCGGCAAGCGCGCGAGCGCCGGCCAGAACGCCGTGGGCGTCACGTACTACCAGACCCTGGCCGGTGCGGCCGGCTTCCTCCTCGCCTCCCTGCTGGAGGCCGGCGACTGGCGGATGCCGGGCGTGACCGCCTCGTCGCTGCTCGTCTACCTGGCCGTGGCGTGCTCGGTCGGGGGCTTCCTGCTCTACAACTACGGCCTGCGCAGGATGGCGTCGAGCGTCGCCGTGAACATCCTCAACCTGGTCCCGGTCTTCGGTGTCCTCGGCGCCGTCGTGATCAACGGGGAGTCGATCCGGCTGCCCCAGGTGGCGGGCGGCGTCGTCATCGTCGTCGGGGTGGCGCTGGGCATGATCGAGCGGCGGCCGGAGACCCCGGCGAAGCCGGACGCGGGCGCGGACGGGGACGAGGCCCCCAGGACCGCGACCGCGCAGACCGGGACAACGGCCGGGCTCGTACCGCACAAGCACTGAGCCCCGCACCAGCCGCACGACGAAGGCCGGCCCCCGTGACGCGTGTCGCGGGAACCGGCCTCGTGCCGCACGGCGGGGCTTACACGCCCGCGTAGGAGTGCTTGCCGGAGACGAAGATGTTGACGCCGTAGTAGTTGAACAGCCAGCAGCCGAACGCGATCAGCGCCAGGTAGGCGGCCTTGCGGCCCTTCCAGCCGGCCGTGGCCCGCGCGTGCAGGTAGCAGGCGTAGGCGATCCAGGTGATGAAGGACCACGTCTCCTTCGGGTCCCAGTTCCAGTACCGGCCCCAGGCGTCGCCCGCCCAGATCGCGCCCGCGATGATCGTGAACGTCCACAGCGGGAAGACGGCCGCGTTGATCCGGTAGGCGAACTTGTCCAGGGACGCGGAGGCGGGCAGCCGCTCCAGGACCGAGCGGGCGAAGGCGCCGGGCTTGCCGCCGCTCTGGAGCTTGTTCTCGTACGAGTCCTTGAACAGGTACAGGATCGTGGCGACCGCGCCGACGTAGAACACCGCGCCGCAGAAGATCGCGGTGGAGACGTGGATGTACAGCCAGTACGAGTGCAGGGCCGGCACCAGCTGGTCGCTGGCCGTGTACAGCACGGTGACCGCGAGGCCCAGGTCGAGCAGGACCGTGGTGATCAGGAACAGCCCGAGCCAGCGCACGTTCTTCTTCAGCGCCAGCAGCGCCAGGTACACGCCGACGGCCACCGTGGAGAAGGTGATGTTGAACTCGTACATGTTGCCCCACGGCGCCCGCTCCACGGAGGCCGCGCGGGCGACGACGCCCGCCAGCTCCACCAGGAAGGCGAGCACGGTGAGGGAGATGGCGATCCGGCCGTACAGGTCGCCCTGCTCGTCACCGCCGTGCGCGCCGGGCCCGTCCGGCACGTCCCGCGCGCCGGACGCCGAGCGGACGACGACCTTGGGCCGCTCCAGCACGGTGGTGCCCCCGGCCCCCCGCACCGCGACGGCGGGGCGGTCCGCCGTCCGCGCGGCGTCGGCGGTGAGCGCGGCGGCCGTCCGGGCGACCTTGCTGCGGCTGCCGAACAGCCACTCGGCGATGTAGGCGAAGAAGGCCAGGGTGTAGACGGCCATCGACGAGTAGATCAGCGTGTTGCTGACGCTCGCGAGATGTTCGTTGGTCGCGGCGGCGAGAGTCACTTCTCAGCCCCTTCGGCAGGTACGACGTGGCGGTCGGATGTGGGTGCGGGGTGGTCGTCGTCGGGTTCCGGTGCGCCCGGCGCCCGGTCGTAGAGGTCCCCGGCGAGGTGGCCCAGTTCCTCGGGCACCTTCGCCGACTCGCTGCGGCCGAGTCCGGCCATCTCCACCACCGTGACGCCGTCGTCGCCGCGCACCGCCCGCACCCACACGCGGCGGCGCTGGATGAACAGGGACCCGGCCAGGCCGAAGATCGCGGCGACGGCGCCGCCGAGCGCCCAGCCGCCGCCCGGCTCCTGCACGATCTGGAAGCCGGCCCATTCCTTGACGTCCTTCTCGAAGGTGACGGTACCGGCGCCGTTCGGCAGCTTCATGGACTCGCCGGGCTTGAGGTTGACCCTCAGCTGCGCGCCCTTGGCGTCCTTGTAGTCCTTCATGTGGGTCTTGTCGAGCTGGTACACGCTCTGCGGCAGACCCGAGTCGACGCCCAGGTCACCGTGGTACGGCTCCAGGTTCAGCACCGGGTTCAGCAGCGCGGGGAACGCCGAGGCGATCTCCATGCCGGCCCCGCCGTAGGTCGGCAGGAAGAAGGCCTTGATACCGAGCTGCTCCTTCTTGCCCTTGGCGTCGCGGTAGCCGTCCATGACCTTGACGACACCCTGGGAGGTGACGTTGCCGTCGAGCGGCAGCAGCGGCACGGCGTCGCGGTAGACCACCTTGCCCTTGCCGTCCCGGACGGTGATCACGGGCGCGTAGCCGTGGCTGACCAGGTAGACCTTGGAGCCGTCGATCTCCAGCGGCTCGTTGACCTTGACGGTGGTCGTGGTCTGCTTGCCGTAGGCGCCCTCGCTGTAGCGGATCCTCGCCTCGAAGGTGCGCGGGGTGCCCTTGTTGGGGCCGGTCAGCTCGTAGGTCCCCTTGAAGTCCTTCAGGTCGAAGCTGAACGGGACCAGGTCGTCGGGTTCGAAGAGGCTGCCGGACTTGAAGTCGTCGTACATCGGCAGCGCGTTGGAGAAGCCGTCGCCCTCCACCATCAGCTTGGTGCCGTCCGACTTGTACAGCTGGCCGGAGGCGAAGGCGATCAGCAGCACGATCAGGGCGATGTGGAAGACCAGGTTGCCCAGCTCGCGCAGATAGCCCTTCTCGGCGGCGACGGCGTCACCGGCCACATGGGCGCGGAAGCGGCGCCTCTTCAGCAGGGCGAGGGCGGCCTCGCGGACCTTCTCCGGGTCCTCGGCGGTGGTCCAGGTGGTGTAGGCGGGCAGCCGGTCCAGCCGCTTGGGGGCGCCCGGCGGCCGGCCGCGCAGCTGGCCGACGAACTGCCAGGTACGGGGGATGATGCAGCCGATGAGGGAGACGAACAGCAGGATGTAGATCGCGGAGAACCACACCGAGCTGTAGACGTGGAACAGGCCGAGCTTGTCGTAGACCGGCGCCAGCGTCTTGTGCGCGGCGCGGAAGTCCTCGACCTTGGTGGCGTCCGCGCCGGTCTGCGGGATCAGCGAGCCGGGGATCGCGCCGAGCGAGAGCAGCAGGAGCAGCAGCAGCGCGACCCGCATCGAGGTCAGCTGCCGCCAGAACCAGCGGGCCCAGCCGATGACACCGAGGCCCGGCAGGCTCACCGCCTCCTCCTGCGGGGCGGTGGACAGCCGGGAACCGGCCGCGCCGAGCTCCTCGCGGTCCCGGCCGGTGTCGGTGTCGGTCTTGCTCATCGGTCAGATCCCCACATCGAAGCCGTTGGTCCAGGTCTGCATCTGCTGCACCAGCCCGCCCCAGGCGCCGGTCAGCAGCAGCACACCGGTCACGATCATCATCGAGCCGCCGATGCGCGTCACCCAGACATAGTGACGCTTGACCCAGGCGAAGGCGCCGAGTGCCTTGCGGAAGGCGATCGCGGTGACGACGAACGGGAGGCCGAGGCCCAGGCAGTAGACCACCATGAGCAGGGAGCCCCGCGCGGCGCTCGACTCGTTCAAGGAGAGGAAGTTCACCGAGGACAGCGTCGGGCCCATGCAGGGCGTCCAGCCGACCCCGAAGAGCGCGCCGAGGACCGGCGCCCCGGCCAGGCCGCCCGTCGGCCGTTTGTGGAAGCGGAACTCGCGCATGGCGAACCAGGGCGTCAGGCCCATGAAGAACACACCCATGACGATCATGAGCGCGCCGAGCACCTTGGACAGGGTGCTCTGGTAGTTGATCAGGTTGGCGCCGAAGTAGCCGAACAGGGCCCCGCTGGAGACGAACACGGCGCTGAAGCCGAGCACGAACAGGGAGGCGCCGGCCACCATCCGGCCCCGTCTGGCCTCGGCCAGGTCGGTGCCCGCGACGCCGGTCACATAGGAGAGGTAGCCGGGGACCAGCGGCAGCACGCAGGGCGAGAAGAACGACACCAGACCGGCGAACAGGGCGATCGGCAGGGCGACCAGCAGGGCGCCGTGCAGGACCGTCTGGTTCCGGCCGGTCTCCGCGGCCAGCGTCAGCAGTGCGCTCACGTCACTTCTCCGCGAGAACCGGCTTGATCATGTCCACCAGGCCGGTGTCGTCGAGCGCCTCCAGGGCTCGCGCGGCGACCTTCCCGTGCCGGTCGATGACGAGCGTGGAGGGGACGATCTGCGGGTTGAGCGTGCCCTTCTCGAAGCGGAGCATCAGCTTGCCCGTGGGGTCGTACAGGCTCGGGTACTCCACGCCGTGCTCCTTCTCGAAGTTCACGGCCGGGGTGGTGCTGGTGTCGCGGGTGTTGATGCCGACGAACTGCACGCCCTTGTCCGCGTACTCCTTGGAGACCTTGGCGAAGTACTTCGCCTCGTTGCGGCACGGCCCGCACCACGAGCCCCAGACGTTGATGACGACGACCTTGCCCTTGTAGTCGGCGACGTCCAGGGTCTTGCCGTCGATGGTCTTGCCGGACAGGTCCGGAGCCGTGGCGCGCTTGCCGGCCGCGACGGTGTCGATGCCGTTGTTGCCGGTGACGAAGTGGGTGTCGCCACCGCCACCGGAGATTCCGCCCTTGCCACACGCGGACAGGGTCAGGGCCGCTGCGGCGGCCGCGGCGGTGAGCAGGACGGCGCGGCTACGGGTACTCATGTGAAAAGTTTCGCATGACGGTCCCGGGGATGACGCGCACCCCCCTGCCGGGCGGAAAACCGCATTTCAGGGCGTATTTACACGGGGCATTCCGGACATCAGGCCGTGTTGGACGCCGCCCCCTTGGTCTCCCGCAGGAACTCCTTCCAGCCCCCGGTGGGCTGCTGCCCGACCCCGAGCGTGCGCAGCTTGGCGAGCACCTCGGGCTTCTGCACGTCGATCCAGTCCACGAACTGCCGGAAGGAGACCAGCCGCACATCGGCCCCCTTCTCCTTCTCGCGCGCGATGTGCTTGAAGGCCTCCTCCACGGCGTCCATGTAGATGCCGCCGTTCCACTGCTCGAAGTGGTTGCCGATGAAGAACGGCGCCCGGTTCGTCTCGTACGCCCGCTGGAAGCCCTGGATGTACGCCTGCGCGGACTGCTTGCGCCAGCCCGGGTAGTTGTGGGCGGGCGCCTTGGTCGAGTTGACCGACTGGTTGGCGAGCATGTTGTAGTCCATGGACAGGACCTCGAACGCACGTCCGGGGAAAGGTATCTGCTGCAAGGGCAGGTCCCACAGGCCCTTGCGCTTGACCGGCCACACCTGACGGCCGCCCGGCGAGGAGGCGTCGTAGCGCCAGCCCAGCTCACGGGCGGTGGGCAGCAGGTTGTCCTGGCCGAGCAGGCAGGGCGTACGGCCGCCGACCAGCTCCTTGTCGTAGTCGAACGGCAGCGACGGCAGATCGGTCCAGCCGGTGTTGGTCCGCCATTCCTTCACGAACGCCTTGGCCTGCCGGATCTCGCTGCCCCACTGCCGCGGGGTCCAGTTCGCGACCGTGCCGCCGCCCGCGCAGAAGTGCCCGTTGAAGTGGGTGCCGATCTCGTGCCCCTCCAGCCAGGCCCGGCGCACGTTGGTGAGCGTGGCCTTGATGTGCTCGTCGGTGAGGTAGCCGATGTCGGAGGCGCCGCGCGGGTTGTTCGGGGGCTCGTACATCCGCTTCTTCGACTCGGGCAGCAGATACAGCCCCGAGAGGAAGAAGGTCATGGACGCGCCGTGCTCCTTGGCGAGGTCCAGGAAGCGCGGGAAGAGGCCGTTGCCGACCTCGCCGGCGCCGTCCCAGGAGAAGACCACGAACTGCGGCGGCGTCTGCCCCGGCTCCAGCGGCTCGGGCTTCGCCGGCTGGTGCGGCTGGCTGCCGGTGAAGGAGGTGGAGCCGTCGCCGATGGGCCGCGCCGGGCGCGTCTCGCCCTTGCTGCCCTGGGTACGGGAACCGCCCGGCCGCCCGGCGCCGTCCGAGGACGTGGAGCCGCCGCACCCGGCGAGCGACACGGCGGCGGCCGCGCCCGCGCCGAGGCCGATTGCTCCCCGCCGGGAAAGGGTCCGGGAGATGGTGCGCATGGAAAACCCCGATCGTCACTGCCTGCTGGTCACCCGGACAGAGGGCAGCAAGATCGGGGAGGTTCCGGTATTTCTTATGTTTTTCCTAATAATATGCGCGAGAGTGCGCTAAGCCACGCCAAACGGACGCTCAGTGACCGACACGCCTGCCCCGCCGGCTTGCTTCAGGCGCCGAAGGCCTTCCCCTGGACCGTCCCCTTGCCCTTCTGCGGCTTGGCGCCGGCCCGCAGATGCACCGGGACGAGATCGATGGCCGGCTCGCTGTACCCCACGGACACGATCTTGTCGCCCTGGTAGGTGAACGACGTCAGCGAGGCGAGCGTGCACTGCCGCTTGCGCGGGTCGTGCCACAGCCGCCTCCGCTCGACGTACGACCGCACGATCCAGATCGGCAGCTGGTGGCTGACCAGCACCGCCTCGTGCCCGCGCGCCTGGTCCCTGGCCGCGTTCAGCGCGCCCGTCATCCGCACGACCTGGTCGATGTACGGCTCGCCCCAGGACGGCCGGAACGGGTTGACCAGGTGCTTCCAGTTCTCCGGCCGCTGGAGCGCGCCGTCTCCCACGCCGAAGGTCTTGCCCTGGAAGACGTTGTCGGCCTCGATCAGCCGCCCGTCGGTGGCCAGGTCCAGCCCGTGCGCCTTGGCGATCGGGGTGGCGGTCTCCTGCGCCCGCTCCAGCGGCGAGGCGCAGACGTAGGTGACGTCCCGGGAGGCGAGGTGCTCGGCCACCCGCTCGGCCATCTTGCGGCCCAGCTCGGACAGGTGGTAGCCGGGCAGCCGGCCGTACAGGATCCCCTCCGGGTTCTCCACCTCGCCGTGCCGCATGAGGTGGACGACGGTGATGTCCTTGGCGCCGTTCGCGGAAGTGTCCGCGATGTTGGTCTCGGGGGAGCTCATTCCGCCGTGGCCTCCGCAGCCGCCCGGGCCGCCGCCGGGAGGGCGTCGGCGATCTTCTGCACGGCCCGCTCGTCGTGGGCCGTGGACACGAACCAGGACTCGAAGGACGACGGCGGCAGGTAGACGCCGTTCGCCAGCATCGAGTGGAAGAACGCGGTGTAGCGGTACGACTCCTGCCGCTTGGCGTCCTCGTAGTCCCGTACCCGCCGGTCCGCGAAGAACACCGAGAACATGTTGGAGGCGCTCTGCACCCGGTGCGCGACGCCCTCCTTGGTCAGCGCCTCGCTCACCAGCGTCCGGATCTGCTCGGAGACGGCGTCGACCTTCTCGTACGCGGCGGGGTCCAGCAGCCGCAGCTGGGCGAGACCGGCGGCGGTGGCGACCGGGTTGCCGGAGAGGGTGCCGGCCTGGTACACGGGACCGGCGGGCGCGAGGTGGGCCATGACATCGGCCCGCCCGCCGAACGCGGCGGCCGGGAACCCGCCGCCCATGACCTTGCCGAAGGTCATCAGGTCGGGCTTGACGCCCTCCACGCCGTACCAGCCGGCCCGGCTGGTACGGAAGCCGGTCATGACCTCGTCGGAGATGAACAGGGCGCCGTTCTTGCCGCAGGCGTCCTTCAGGCCCTGGTTGAACCCGGGGTCCGGCGGCACCACGCCCATGTTGCCCGGCGAGGCCTCCGTGATCACACAGGCGATCTCGCCGGGGTACCGGTGGAAGGCCTCCTGGACGGCCTCCAGGTCGTTGTACGGCAGCACGATCGTGTCACCGGCCTGGGCCCCGGTGACACCGGGCGTGTCGGGCAGCGCGAACGTGGCCACGCCACTGCCGGCGGCGGCGAGCAGCGAGTCGACGTGCCCGTGGTAGCACCCGGCGAACTTGATCACCTTGGAGCGCCGGGTGAAGCCGCGGGCGAGCCGGATGGCCGACATGGTGGCCTCGGTCCCGCTGCTGACCAGCCGCACCTGCTCCACGGGCTCGACCCGGGCGACGATCTCCTCGGCCAGCTCCACCTCGCCCTGACCGGGCGTGCCGAAGGACGTACCGCGGGCGACGGCCTCCTGTACGGCGGCGATGACCTCGGGGTGCGAGTGCCCGAGGATCATCGGCCCCCAGGAGCAGACCAGGTCGACGTACTCGCGCCCGTCGGCGTCAGTGAGGTAGGGCCCCCGGCCCGACACCATGAAGCGGGGCGTGCCGCCGACGGCGCGGAAGGCGCGCACCGGGGAGTTCACTCCGCCCGGCGTCACGGCGGAGGCGCGGTCGAAAAGCGCCTGCGAGACGGGCGCGTCGTAGGGATAGGGCGTTTCGCTCATGGCACTCATGACGTGCGGCTTCTCCGGCTTCTCGGCTCCGGTTGCGGGGTGACCTCCTCAGGGTAGGCCGCGCCCCGGCAAGGCCGCCCCCGCCCTCGGGGTCGAAGCGGTCCCATCCCTCGTCTGCGAGACTGAGACCTGATACACACGGCTCATACGCACGTAAGGATCAGGGCCGGGAATCTTCCGCGCGGATCGCCGTTCCACCGTACGTTTCGGCGGGCGGCCGCGGGGGAGGTCACTGACACGATGATCGGGTTGCGCGGCGGGGGCCACGCGTCCTAGAAAAGCAGTCGGGTGGAGATATGCATCGCGGTGGCGGACTGGGCGAGGGGACTGATGACCTGGGTCCTCGACGTGCCCGGCGGGGAAGGCACCGGCGCGACGCGGAGGAAACGACCGAGACACGTCGGACACAGGGTGGACCGGGTGAGCCCGAGCGGTACGACCGGCAGCCTCTGCGGGCGGGGAGCAGGAATGGTGGCCGGGTGGGGGTGACGTACAAGTACTTCGGCGCGCCGGACGGAGCGACCGCGGCCCGCGTCCCGATCTCGATGCGTCCCGAGGAACTCGGCGGCGACGAGCTGGGCATGAACGGCATGTTCACGAAGATCAAGCCGGAGACGATGGCCGCGATGGTCCTCACCGGCATCCAGGGCGTCCCCCTGCACAAGGTGCCGCCCCTCGAACTCGTCGTCCTGCACCCCGACTACGCCGTCGTCAAACTCCCCACGACGGTCGTCGACCCCCTCCGCGGCATCGGCGAGGAGGCGGTCGGCGCGGCAGCCTTCATCTGGTCCACGGTCCCGGACCGCGGAGGCCCACGGGACGCGTTCAACGTGTACCAGCTGCTGCACGAGTGGCAGGACTTCTCCGTGCGGCTGCATGAGGCGGGGCACCAGCCTTATTGCCTGGTGTGGCCTTGAGCCGGGGTTTCTCGCGGAGCTTCCGGGGTTTTCCCGGCCCCGCCCCCGAGGGCCTGTAGGGGGAGGCAGGGCTCCTTGACGTCTTGGCTGACCGACGGCCCCACCTCCACTCACGCGCGCGGAGGCGGCTCGGCGTTGTTGACTGCGACGATCAGGTACGGGTCGATCCGCGCCCACAGGGCGCCGCCCTCGCGTTGCACCGCTCCGTCGAATCCCAGCCTGCGCAGGCGCTCCCAAGCCCCTTGGACATCATCCAGGGCAACCCGTAGTTGGACGTCCGGGGCACCCGGAGCGTCTTCCCTGGCGCGTGCCTGTCTGATGACGAGGTTCTCGTAGGAGACCCAGTCGGTTCCGCGGCGGTGTGCGCTCAGCCCGAGGGCGGAGAGGGCCGCCGTCACGCGGACGATGTCAGCGACGGGCAGGTAGGCACCTTGAAGCCGGACCTGGTTCGGTGGCCGGACCGATCGGTGCTCGACGGCCGGTGCCGCCTCGGTGCGAGGGCACTCGTGGACACCCTCGATTCCCACCCGCTGGATCCCGCGGATGAAAAAGAGGTTCTGACCGTCCGTGGTGACCAGTTGAGTACGTCGCGCCGTCCAGTTGCCGGACGTCAGGGTTCCTGCCGCGACCACACGCGCTTGGCGTCGGTCCGGTAGCAGCAGAGCGGTTCCGGTTTCGGCCTTGTCCAGCTCGCTGATGAACCGTGACCGGGCTTCGCCGGCCGCCTCACGGGAGGGCGGGGACAGGGTCGGGGAGATCGGCTCAAGCAGATTCTCGGCCAGCGTGACAAGCAGCGGCCCGTCCTGCACCGTTCGCCCGAACGAGCCCATCCATTCCTGGCCCAGACCCGCACCAAGCAGGCTGGCGGCCATAGACGCCAGTGTGTCCGTGTCCGCGCCCTCCTGGCGCGCGGGGACACCGATGCCACGCTCGGGGCTGGCGGCCGAGCGGGCTGCGAGGTAAATGGCCGCCACCGCGCACAACGTCCCCGAACCACGAGTCTTCGGCCGGGTGAGGCCGTGCTGTTCGAGAAACGCGGAGGGCGCGCTCAGCGCGCCGCTGTCCAGCGAGGACCGTGCGCTGGTGAGGAGACCCTCCACCTCGTGCACGGCGTCCTCCCAGCCCTGCTCGTAGCCGCCGGGGAACGCTTTCTCAGCGGCCTCCAACCAGTTCCGGTCCAGCCCCTGCCACACCGGTTCCCGCCAGTCCTTCAGACCGTCCAGGGTCGCTTCGATGAGCCAGCCGTAAGCCAACGGCGCGGGCTGCCGCAAACTGGTCCACAGGGCGTACGCATGCACCAAGGCGCCCAGCAGGGCCCGCGGGTGCCCGTGTGTCGTCGTGGCGTCACGGATCACGTCGGTGGCCAGGTCGCCGAAGAAACCCCCGTGGTGGGCTACGACGTGCGGCGCGATGCGCATGGCCGCGCCGTTGGCCCCGGTGCTGAAGTACTTCTCCTGATCGTCGGCCCGCTTTCCCCAGGCCCATTCATGCTTTGCCCAAGCGCGGCAGGCCCGCCTGACGCTGGCCCCGGCGCCGCGCTCGTAGTCGAGCAGGAAGGGCAGCTCGACTCGTCGCAACCAGGTGAGCCAGTCGTCCCCCGCGGTGAGCCGGGCACGGGCCACGGCTATGAGCATCTGGGTGTCATCGCTGTACTCACCTGGCCCGATGTCCTCGACAATCGGCCGGAATCGGGTCCCGGCCATCCGCTGCCATGCGAAGAACCGGCCCGAGACCTGGCTGAGTGGTGGCAGTGAGCGTGTCCGGTCCCGCCGCTCGTAAGGCCAGCCCATGGCGTCACCGACGGCTGCCCCGAGAAGCATGCCGCGGGCCCTGTCGGTCCATGGGTGAAGCTCTGCGTTCACGTGTTCACTCTGCCAGAGTCGTTCGAGGGATGTACGGGCTCTCCGGCGGCCGTATTCCGGAGCGCACCGAGCGGCTCAGGGCGTATTTGTCGAAGAGCAGTGGGGCGACGACCAGAGGGGGCAGCAGAGCCGCCATGCCGAACTGGACGTGCCGGAAGTGCTCCAGCTCGGCCTGCGCCTCGTCCCGGACGATGACGGAGCGGACGGCGGACAGCGGAATGACCCCGGGTATCTGCACCTCCGCCTGGTCGTCCGTGGGCCACCAGGAAGGATGTCCTTGTGCTCTGCGCCGTGCCAGTTTCCCGGGCACTGTGGGCGCGAACATCGCGTTGAAGCCGGCGGCACCGGGCAAGGCGCCGGCGCTCCTGTCCCGTGCGGAGTTGTAGGCACAGAACCGCGCGCCGCAAGTGGCGAGCAGTTCGACGTCCAGTGTGAGGATCACCCAGTCCCGGAAGTTGCGGTCTCGGCTCGCCGCCTGGGCCAGGTACCAGGTGTTCGGGTACTCCACGCTCAGAAAAGTGAAGTCCAGCGCACCGTCCAGCCGTTGGGTGTCGGCAGGACGGAAGGCATCGGCAGCCGTCTGCAGGACGGCCACGGGTCGTATCTGCCGGCTGTCGAGGATATGGGACAGATTGGCCGACTTCGTGAAGTGGCATAGACGGGTGATACCGCGGGCCCGGGCTTGCGCGAGGATGTCGCTCACGAGCTCACCCGCACATACAAGTCGGACATCTCGTTCGGCAGGAGATCGGTCAGCTTGCCGGAGTGGAGCATGATGAGGTTCGTACGCGCCCGGGTGATGGCCACGTACAGCTGCCGCGCCTCTCGTGCCATGGCCTCGTCCCGGCCGTGGGCTTCCACTTCACTCGGTTTCGGCAGCTCGTCCGCGTCACAGAACGGCAGGATCACCGAGTCGAATTCGAAGCCCTTTGCCGCGGAGTAGGTCCCGTAGAACACACCGGGCTCGTCCGTCCAGCGCGCGAGGTCACGATGCAGGCGGTGTACGGGAACACGGCCTCGGCCGAGGAGGGCCCTGAGTTCGTTCTCGTGCTCCCGGGTGCGCATGAGGATGGCGACCTGGCCGTCCGCGCCAAGCGCCAGGGCGTTGGTCGCCGCCTGGGCAAGCTGTTCCTTCTTGCCCGCAGTCTCCAGGATGGTGGGCCTCGGGCCGTCGGCTGCCGACCCCGTCGGCTGGACCAGGTCGACGTCGTCCTTGAAGTGCGGCATGCCCGACAAGGCCTGGGCGAGCTGGGCGACCTGGCGGCTGTTGCGATAGTTGTGGGCGAACTCCACGACATTGGGTACATTGAGTCCCAGGGAGCGCCAGGACATCCGGCTTCCGTAGATCTGCTGGGCGTAGTCCCCGAAAAAAGTCAGGGAACCGTCGTCGGGAATAGCCGCCGCCAGGCTTCGGATCATTTCGGGCGTGAAGTCCTGTCCCTCGTCGACGACCACATGCCGGTAGAGCCGCTCGGTGGGGTCGGTCCTGAGCGCCGCCAGGACAGTCGACGCCATGTTGTCGAAGTCGTACTCGTACCCGGCCTCGGCACGCAGCTGCACGTACCGTTGGTATATCGCGAAGACGATTTCACGATCGGGTTGTTGGAGTGGCCTGATCCGCCCGACCCGACGAGCGCGGCCCTCCACGTACGCCTGCTGGTCGACTACGCCATGCCCCACCATCCAGTGCAGCTCGTCCAGGAAGAAGTCGAGCGGGCGGTGAATCACCGACCGGGAAGGGTGGAGCTCACGTGCTTCGCTCAGTGCCTGCTCGACCATGCGCTTCTTGGACTTGCATATGCGCACCGGCGCTTTGGTGCGATGCGCGAGATAACCGCGCGCAAAAGTGTGGTACGTCTCGATCTGCAGATTCCGGGAAGCGGCGCTCATCCCTCTGAGGTAGGTGACGAGGGCCTTGTTGAAGGTGACCAGTAGGGTGCGGCCCCCGATACCCGGAGCCGCGGCCAGGTAGTGAGCCCGATGGACCGCCATCGTCGTCTTACCGCTGCCCGCCGTGCCCAGAACGACGCAGTGACCCCGTTCGTTCAGAAAGACGACGTCCCGCTGATGACCCTTCGGGTCAGGTAACGAAAGCCCCATCCTGCCAGTATGACGCGTCCATGGCCACTTGGCACGGGTGATCCGTACTTGGCCTTCTTCGGTCTGGGGTCCGCGACGGGGGCGCAGGGCACCTTGCCGCCACGTCTCGTGCCGTCTGCTGCAACGGCATGGGCAAGGGCACGCCGCCCCCGTCTACGATCACCCCCCATGGACTGGTTGGAGCGGACAGCGGCCCTGCGCCAGTGGGCCAGGAACGGAACGCGGGCTCCGCACAAGCCGTTGCTGCTTCTGTATGCCCTGGCGCGGTTTCAGGAGGACGCCGACGGTGGGCTGCGATACACCGCGGTGGAGCACGACCTGCAGAACCTGCTCGCCGAGTACGGACCGCCCCACAAGACCACGCCCGCCTACCCCTTCCACCACCTGGTCGGTGACGGGGTGTGGGAGGTGCGTACCGACCGGGGGGCCGGCAGTCCCGGGAGTGGGGTGCGGGAGTTGCGCAAGACGGGGGCGACCGGGCGGCTCGCGCCGGAGTTGCGGGCGGCGTTGCGGCGGGAACCGCACCTGCTCGGCAAGATGGCTCGGCTGCTGCTCGATCTGCACTTTCCGCCCTCCCTCCACGGTGAGCTGTGCGAGGCCGTCGGGCTGGAGCTGGAACCGGCCGAGTCCGAGCGGCTGGTGACGGGTGCCCGCAGGCGGCGGGATCCGCGGATGCGGGAGCTGGTGCTCACCGCCTACGAGTACCGGTGTGCCTTCTGCGGGTACGACGGCCGGATCGGCTCGGTTCCGGTCGGGCTGGAGGCCGCCCATGTGCGCTGGTGGGCGTTCGGCGGCCCCGATGACGTCGACAACGGGCTGTGCCTGTGTTCGCTGCACCACAAGCTCTTCGACAAGGGGGTCCTCGGGGTGGGGGACGATCACCGCGTCCTGGTCAGCCGGCGCTTCGTCGGGCACAGCGCCGCCGCCCGGGAGCACGTCATAGCCCTCGCCGGACGGCCGCTCGTCGGGCCCCAGCCCGGTACCCGTCCGGTCGCCGCCGCGCACCGCGACTGGCACACCCGCCAGGTGTTCCACGGCGAGCCGCGCCCCGCCACCGCGGCCTGACCCCCACACCCGCCGCCACCGCCCCTGACCACCACGCCCCGCCATCACCGCCGGACCGTCACACCCCCACCGCAGCCTCCGCCACACCCCGCCACCACGGCCGGCCGCACGCCCCGGGCCTATGTGCGCCGCGAGGCCGACGCCGTCACTTCCGTCAGTTCTGTACGACCGTGAAGTGCCGTTGTCCGCGCGGGAGTTCCAGTTCGTCCACGGCCGCCACCGCCAGGTCCTCCGCGCTGATCCAGGAGCGGCCGTCGGGTGCGGTGAGCAAGGTGTCCGTACCGCGGCGGTAGCGGGCGGTGCGGGCGCCGGGTTCGAGGAGGGCCGGGGGGCTGAGGTAGGTCCAGCCGGGGTGGGCGTGGGCGCGGCAGGCGTGCAGTTGGGCCACTCCGGCCGCGGCGACCGGACGCAGTTCCTCGGGGACGTAGGCCGGGTTGTCGGCCAGGAGCAGGCCGGGGCGGCCGGGGGTGCGCAGGGCGCCGGCTCCGCCGATCACCAGGACGCGGGCGCCGAGGCCGGCTGCGGTGTCCAGGACGGCCCGGGTCACGCCGAGCAGGAAGTCCTCGTCCGGCGGGTACGTCCGCAGGGACAGCACCACCGCGTGCGCGCCCGAGTCCGTCAGCGCCCGGCGTACGGCGTCCGGGTCCGCCGCGTCCAGCGGGACGGGGGTCACGGCCGGGTGCCCGCTCGTCGGCTTGCGGGCGAGGGCGAGGACCCGGTGGCCGCGCGCGGCGGCCTCCGCGGTGATCCGGCTGCCGGCCATTCCGGTGGCGCCGAGGACCGCGATCGTCAGGGCGGACGTCATCGGGGAGTCCTCTTTCCGCGGTGGGGTGGGTTCAGTTGCGCGGCGAGCAGCGCGGCCAGGGCCAGGGCGAAGCCGCAGGCCTGAAACGGGCTCAGGGACTCGCCCCGCGCCGTGCCGATGGCCGCGGCGACCAGGGGGGACAGCAGGACCAGGGGCGCGGTGACGCCTACCGGGAGGGTGGCTACGCCGCGGAACCACAGCGTGTACGCGATCAGGCCGCCCATGCTGCCCAGCCACAGGTAGCCGCCCGCCGCGCCGGCGTCGATCCGCTCCGGCACGCCTTCGAAGGCCAGGGTCGGCGGGAGCAGGAGCAGGCCGCCGACCGTGAGCTGCCAGCCGGCCAGGGTCAGCGGACCGGTCCTGGCCGGACGGCCCCAGCGCTTGGTCAGCACGACGCCGCCCGCCATGGTCGCCGTATGGCCGAGGCCGGCGAGCAGGCCTACGGCGTCCAGCCGGGCGTCGGGGCCGAGGACCACGAGTCCGACGCCGGCCACGCCGAGCCCGCCCCAGGTCAGCCGCCAGGGCGTCGGCCGGTCGCGCAGGACGAGGGCGGCCAGTGCGGCGACCAGCAGCGGCTGGGCCGCGCCGAGGGTGGCGGCGACCCCGCCGGGGAGTCGTTCGGCCGCCACGAACAGCAGGGGCATCCCGCCGATGTTGAGCACGCCGAGGACGGCGGCCTTCCACCACCAGTGGCCGCGCGGCAGTACCCGGGTGAGCGCCAGACCGGCCAGCCCGGCGGGCAGGGCGCGCACGAGGCCCGCGAACAACGGGTGCCCGGGCGGGAGCAGTTCGGTGGTGACGACGTAGGTGGTGCCCCAGGCGGCGGGGGCGAGGGCGGTCAGCAGGACGGTGGCCGGGCGGTGGGCGGCCGACGCGACGGTGGCCGACGGGGCGGTGGTCGGCACGGCAGTGGCCGGTCGGTGGGTGGACGAGGGCATGGGAGGAGTCTCGGCCGGTCCCCTGCCATGCGTCCAAGCCATGGTTGCCATCGCAGCCATGCACACCAACCATGGCCGGGTGGACCTCCAGCAGATGCGGTACGCCGTCGCCGTCGCCGAGACCCGTAACTTCACCCGCGCCGCCGAGCGGTGTTACGTCACCCAGTCCTCGCTCAGTCACCGGATCGCGGGCCTGGAGCGGGAGTTGGGGGTACGGCTGTTCGCCCGTTCCAGCCGCCGGGTCGACCTCACCGCCGCGGGCGAGGCGTTCGTGGCCCGGGCGCGTGAGGCGCTGGCCGCGGCGGACCGCGCGGTGGCCGACGCCGCCGCCACGACCGGCGTGGTGCGCGGCCGGCTCGCCGTCGGCGTGATCGTGACCACCGCCGCCGTGGACGTGCCGGAGGTGTTGCAGCGCTACCGCGCCCGGCACCCGGAGGTCCGGGTGCTGCTGAGGTCCGGGCGCAGCGACGAACTGGCGGCGGCGATCCGCCGGGGCGAACTGGACATCGCCTTCCTCGGACTGCCGCAGGGCGAGCGGCCCACGGGGGTGGAGAGCGTGGCGCTCGACCACGACGAGCATGTGCTGGTGGTGGCGGCCGGGCACCGGTTGGCCGGGGCCGAGCGGGTCACGCTGCGGGACGTCGCCGGGGAGGCGTTCGTGGACTTCGTGGCCGGGACGCCCGCCCGCGCCCAGTCGGACCAGGCGTTCGCCGCGGCGGGCCTGGTCCGCGAGGTCGCCTACGAGGCGGGGGTGGTGGAGCTGATCACCGGGCTGATCGGGCGCGGGCTCGGTGTCGCGCTGCTGCCCTCGGCGTTCGTCCGGCCGCTGGCGGCCGCCGACCCCGGGCTGGCGCTGGTCCCGGTGGCCGACGGGCCGCGCCGCGTGGAGTACCTGGCCTGGAGCCGCTTCCCGCCGAGCCCGGCGACCCGGGCCATGCTCGACGTCCTCGGAGCGGGGCCGCGGCCCTGACCTCCGGCGCGGCCCGCCGGTTCGGCGCGCGCCCTGACCTCCGGCGCGGCCCAGTTCAGCGCGCGTCCAGCGCGGGCAGGTCCTCCCGGGCCGCGGGGGACGCCGTGGCGGCCAGCAGGCGCAGGGCCGCGTCGGACGGGGTGCCGGGCTCGGCGGTGTAGGCGATCAGGCGCTGGTCCGCGGTGCCCGGCAGGCACAGGTTCTCGAAGCCCAGCTCCAGGGTGCCGACCGCCGGATGGCGCAGGGACTTGGTACCGGAGACGCAGGTGCGGACCGGGTGCCGGGCCCACAGGGCGGTGAACTCCTCGCTCTGGATGGTCAATTGCCCGATCAGCTCGGCCAGCGCGCGGTCGTCGGGGTGCCGGCCGGCGACCAGGCGCAGGGAGGCGACCGCGAGGTGGGCCTCTTCCTTCCAGTCGGTGTACCTCGCCCGGTACTCCTCGTCCAGGAACAGCATCCGGACCAGGTTGGGCCGCCCGCCGGGGGTCTGAGGCCCCTCCCACGGCAGGTGCGCGGCGAGCAGGGCGTGACCGAGCCGGTTCCAGGCCAGGACGTCGTTCCGCCGGTCCAGGAGGAGCGCGGGTACGTCCGTCATGGCGGCGAGCAGCCGGCGGGCCGAGGGGGAGGCGTGCTCGGCGCGGGGCGCGGCCGGGCGGCGCGGGGCGGCGGGGCGGGCCAAGGCCTTGAGGTGGGCGGTCTCGTCCTCGGTGAGCCGCAGGGTGCGGGCGATCGCGTCCAGCACGGAGTCGGAGACACCGGTCGCGCGGCCCTGTTCGAGGCGGGTGTAGTGGGTGATGCTGACGCCCGCGAGCAGGGCCAGCTCCTCGCGGCGCAGCCCGGCGACCCGGCGGCGGGCCGGCGCGGCCGCGATCCCGACGTCCTCCGGCCGCAGCGCGCCCCGGCGTGACTTCAGGAACTCTCCCAGCTCGGACGGCGCGTCCATGGATGCCTCCGGAGTGTGCGGCGTACGCCTGCGGCGGATACGGCGGTCGTCGTCCATCCTGCCCGCCCGGCGGCGCGAACGGGATGCCCGAGGGTGGTCACGCGATGACCACCCTCGCGGCGACCGGTCGTACGGGGGTGCTGGCTGGGCCCGCCACGGCGGACGAGTCTTCTGCACGGCGACTCCGACGGAACCCCGACGAGTTCGCCGTACGCCCCACCGCCCGAGTCCGCCGTGGACCCGGCGGCCCCGCCCGTACAGAAGGGACCCGTCATGTCCGTCACCGCGACACGGCCGGCCGTCGCCGCGCCCGCCGTGCTGACCCCGCGGCTGCGCCTGGTGCTGGTGCTGCTGCTCGCGGCCCAGTTCATGCTGGCCGTGGACTTCTCCATCCTGAACGTGGCCCTGCCGGTGATCGGCGCGGGCCTCGGCTTCTCCCTCGACCGTCTCCAGTGGATCGGCACGGCGTTCGCGCTGTGCGCGGCCGGGTTCACCCTGTTGTTCGGTCGGGTCGCCGACCTCTTCGGCCGCCGCCGGCTGTTCCTCGGCGGGCTCGTCGTCCTCGGCGCGGCCTCGCTGGCCGGCGGGCTGGCGCAGAGCCCGGAGGTACTGCTCGCGGCCCGGGTGTTCCAGGGTCTGGCCACCGCGGCGGTCACCCCGGCCGGGCTGTCCCTGCTGACGACGTCCTTCCCGGAGGGCCCGCTGCGGCAGAAGGCGCTCGGTCTCAACGGGGCGCTGATGTCGGCCGGTTTCACCACGGGCGCGATCCTCGGCGGCCTGCTGACCGACCTGCTGTCCTGGCGCTGGGCGTTCTTCGTCAACGTACCCGTGGCCCTCGCCGTGCTCCTCGTCGCGCCCGCCGTCATCGCCGAGTCCCGGCCCGCCGAGCGGCCGAAGCTGGACGTACCGGGTGCCGTCACGGTCACCCTCGGCCTGCTGGCCGTCATCCTCGGTCTGACGCAGGCCGGTGAGCACGGCTGGGGCGCGCCGGCCACGCTGCTGCCGCTCGCGGCCGGGGTGGTGCTGCTGGGGGTGTTCGCGGCCGTGGAGCGCCGGGTGTCCGCGCCGCTGGTGCCGCCCCGGGTGCTGGGCCGGCGGTCGGTGGCGTGGGGCAACCTCGCCGGGCTGGTCGCGTTCCTCACCGAGACGTCCCTGGTGTTCCTGCTCACCCTCTACCTCCAGGAGGTGCTGGGCTTCTCCCCGCTGGCGGCCGGGCTGTCGTTCGGCGTGCTGGGCGCGGGGACCGTCGTCGGCGGCGCGCTCGCCCCGCGGCTGATCGGCGGGTTCGGCGCGACCCGGACGCTGCTGGCCGGGGGTCTGGTGCAGGCGCTGTTCACCGCGGCCCTGCTCGGGCTCGGCACCGGGCAGGCCTCGCTGTGGCTGCTGCTCGCCGCGACCTTCGCGGGCGGGGTGGGCAACATGCTGGTCATCGTCGGGTTCATGGTGACCGCCACGTCCGGGCTCGCCGACGGCGAACAGGGGCTGGCCACCGGGCTCGCGACGATGACCCAGCAGATCGGCATCACCATGGGCACGCCGGTGATGAGCGCCGTCGCCACCGCCGCCATGACCGGAACCGGCACCCTGGCCGTCCTCGGCGGACTGAAGACCGCGATCGCCCTGAACGCGGCCCTCGCCCTGGCCGGCACCCTCGGCAGCGCGCTGTTCCTGCGCACGCCCCGCCGCCGGTGACAGCCGGTCGGTCCGGTGGCACACCCGCACCGCCCGGCCGGCCGCGAGCCGCTCACCGCACCGCCCGCGCCGCGTGGCCGACCGGACGACCGGTCGCCCGGGCGGCGCGGGCGGTGTCACCCGTTCTCAGCAGTACGGCGCCTGGTTGGTGAGGGAGGCCGCCACCCGCATCCAGACCCCGAACTGCCGGTACAGCGCGGGCAGCGGGCCGGCCGCCCGGACCGTCCTGGCGTCGTCGGCCGTCACGCCGGGGATGCCGAGCAGGGTCTGGGCGACCGAGGCGGACTGCCAGCGGACGGCGAGGGTGGCCTCGGCGGCGGACGGGGCGGGGCGGCGCGGGGCCGGGGCCAGGGCGTCGGCCACCGTCTCCTCGATCGCCTCGCGCGCCTCCGCCTCCGGCAGCAGCTCGGCCGCGAACCGGTCGCGGGCGTACTTCACCGGGACGGTGGCGACCGAGGCGTCCCACTCCGTCATCTCCGCGCACGCCGCGTCGTCACCCGTGAGGGCCACGACGGGGACGCCGAGGGCCGCCGCCGTGGCGTGGGCGAGCCCGATCTCGCCGACCGGGCGGCCGTCCAGCCACATGTCCTCGATCTCGTGCCCCATGAAGCTGTGGCTGAGCACGCCCGGGGCACCGGCCCGGGCGTGGTAGCCGACGCACAGCACGGCGTCGTGCTCCCCGGTCAGCCCCTCCAGCATGCCGAGCTGCTTGGGCCTGCCGCGCACCAGGCGGGCCGCCGGGTGCAGGGCCTCGGGCAGGAGGTTGCGCATCGGGCCGTGGGCGTCGTTGACCAGGATGTCGTCGGCCCCGGCGGACAGCGCGCCCCGTACGGCCGCGTTCACGTCCTCGGCCATCTTGGCGCGGCCCCGCTCGTAGTCCCGGCCGCCCGGCTGGACGTCGTCGGCGTCGACGAGCCCGGTGACGCCCTCCATGTCCACGCTGATGTAGATGCGCACGGCGTCGACCCTAGCCGACCCCTACGTATTGTAGGTTCCCAACCGCCAACACCTACCGGGCCGTTCGCGCGCCTGTTCAACGGGGGACCCATGCAGGACACGACCGAGACGGAGCCCGGCACGGAGGACTGTGCGCACAGTCTCGCGCCGACGGTGGCCGTGCTGGTCGTCAGTCTGGTCATCGCCGCCGTCGGCGTGTACCAGCTGTGCGGTTTCGGGCTGCACAGCCTGGACCGGCGTCCGCACCTGTTCAGTGACGGCCTGGCGACCGGCGGGGTGATCGCCGCCACGGTCGCCGCCGGAGCCGCGGCGGGCAACCTGGCCTGGCTGCTGACGGCGGCCCGGCGGCGCGGCGCGGACACGGGCGGGGTCACGGGCGACGACGCGTGACGCTCACCGGCCGCCCGGCCCGAGCACGGACGGGGTCACGGCCTCGGCGGCGGTGTCCGGGTCGTACGTGTCGGTGTCGCTGTGCGTCCAGGAGGGGTCGTAGGCGCACGGCACGCCCGCCCCGCCCGTGAAGTACTGCCGCTCCGGGTCCCAGGTGAAGGTCATCCACTCGGCCCGGTGGTCCCGCTGGACGTACAGCGACCAGTCCTTGCCCGTCCCGCCCTCGGTGTACGACGTGACCCTCCAGCCCTCGTCCGCCAGCCGCCGGTGCAGCCGTCGCAGACCGGGGACGGCCCGGCCGGCGGGGACGTGGTCCAGCGCCCACTCGTGGTAGAGCCGGTAGGCGCCGTCGACGGTCCTGTCCTCCATGCCGAGCGGCCCGCCGTCGTGGCAGTACTCCGCGCCGAACGCGTTCCGCGTGCGCACGCCGGTCCCCCCGGCGCCCGGCGGCAGGGCGCGGGTGAAGCCCATGACGTCGTACGCCTGTCGGGAGTACGCGAAGGCGCGGTCCGCCCTGTCCTTCGGCGCGACCCGGGGCAGGTCCGTCCCGTCGCCGGTGTTCCAGGCGTTCCAGGCGAGCACGGCGACGAGGGCGAGGACGAGGGCGACGACCAGCCCGCCGCAGCCCAGGCAGCCGACGACCAGGCCACGCACGGCCCCGGCGCCGGTACGGGTGCCGGCAGGGGCGCCGGTACGGGTGCCGGTACCGGCCGGAGTGATCTTGTCGGGCATACGGCGACGCTACGGAGGCCCGGGCGGCCGGCGGATGCGCACGGCTACCCGCTCCGGATAGGTACCCGTACTCAGCCGCCACGCCGGCCGGGCGCCCGCCCCGGCCACCGCTCCCGGCGGGTCCCGTGCTCAGCCGCCGTCCCGGCCGTCCCCCACCGGCCCGTCCCCCACCGGCCCGCCGCCCACCGTGAACCCGATGGCCGAGCCGCCGCCCTCGCGCCGGTAGGCGAACGGCGCCCCGCCGTGGGCCAGGGCGACCTCGCGCACGATGGACAGACCGAGCCCCGAGCCGGGCAGCGAGCGGGCGTCGGCGGCGCGGTAGAAGCGGTCGAAGATGCGCACGAGGTCGCCGTCGGCGATGCCGGGCCCCCGGTCCAGCACCTCCACCCGTACCGTGCCCGGCCGGGCCGGCCCGGTGACGCTCACCTCGATCGGCGCGGTGCCGCCCCGGTCGAACTTGGCCGCGTTCTCGACCAGGTTGGAGATGGCCCGCTGAAGCATCCCGGACCGCCCGTGGGTCGTCGTCTCCCCGCTCACGCGCAGCACGACGTCCCGCCCGGTACGGCGCCGGGCCAGCCCGGCCACGTCCTCGGCGAGGTCGGCGAGGTCCACCCGCTGGGGCGGCTCGGCGTCGGACTGCCCGGCGGCGAGATCGACCAGCTCGTTGACCAGGTCGGTCAGCTCCCGGGCCTCCTGGGAGAGGTCGGCGACCAGTTCCTCCCGGGTCTCGGGCGGCAGCTCGTCGATGCGCCGCAGCAGCGAGATGTTGGTGCGCAGCGAGGTGAGCGGGGTGCGCAGCTCGTGCCCGGCGTCCTGCACCAGCCGGCGCTGGTCCTCCTCCGACTGCGCGAGCCGCCCCAGCATCCGGTCGAAGGCACGGCCCAGCCGCCCGACCTCGTCCAGCCCGGTCACCGGCACCTGGATGCCCAGCCGCCGGGTACGGGCCACGTTCTCGGCGGCGGAGGTCAGCACCACCAGCCGGCGGGTGATGCGCCGGGCCAGCCACCAGCCGAACAGCCCGGCCGCCACCACGACCGCCGCCATCAGGATCAGCGTCCGCTGCTGAAGGGCCCGCAGCAGGTCCTCGGTGTCGCTGAACTCCTGCGCGACCTGCACCGCGCCCCGCCCGTCGCCGAGCGAGACCGTGGCGATGCGGAACAGGTCCTCCTCCACCCGTACGTCCTTGTGCTCGACGACCTCCCCGGCCGACCGGGCGACGGCCACCGCCCGGTCCCGGGAGGTGACGGGCAGCACCGGATTGCCGTCGTCCACGATCTGCCCCCACGCGCCGAGCACCTGGACGTCGGTGCGGGCGGGGCGGACCAGGTCGTGCCCGGGGCGGGAGGAGGAGAAGTCGTCGGGGCTCATCGGCTGCTGCCGGACCTCGTCCCGGACGTCCTGCACGACCTCGGTGAACACCGACTGCTGGTCGACCCGGACGAGCCGCGCGGCGGAGTTGTACGACAGGATGCCGACGAGGACCGTGACGGCGGCGGTGACGGCGGCGAAGGAGACCGCGAAGGTGGTGCGCAGGGAGACCAGCCGGGGCCGGGGCCGCTCCGGCAGCCGCCGGCGCGGGCCCATCTAGTCCTCCCGCAGCACGTAACCCACGCCCCGCACGGTGTGGATCAGCTGCGGGGCGCCGGGCTCGTCCAGCTTGCGGCGCAGATAGCCGACGTAGACGGCGAGGTTCTTGGAGCCGGGGCCGAAGTCGTAGCCCCAGATCCGGTCGTAGATGGTGGAGTGGTCCAGGACGATGCCCGCGTTGCGCACCAGCAGCTCCAGCAGCTCGAACTCGGTGCGGGTCAGCTCCAGCTCGCGCCGGCCCCGCCAGGCCCGCCGGGCCTGGAGGTCCATGCGCAGGCCGGCGGCCTCCAGCTGCCGGCCGGGGACCTGCGGCGCCTCCCGTGCCGGGCCCTCCGGAGGGCCGGCGGGGGCGAGCGGCGCGGGGCTGGTGCGGCGCAGCAGCGCGCGCAGCCGCGCGAAGACCTCCTCCACGTCGAACGGCTTGACCACGTAGTCGTCGGCGCCGGCGTCCAGGCCCGCGATGCGGTCGGCGGTCTCCACCAGGGCGGTGAGCATCAGGATCGGGGTGCGGTCGCCCTCGGCGCGCAGTACGCGGCACACCTGGAGGCCGTCGATGCCGGGCATCATCACGTCGAGGACGAGCACGTCCGGCGGGTTCGTGTGGGCCTGCGCCAGCGCTTCCACGCCGTCGGCGACCGCCGTGACCTCGTAGCCCTCCAGCGTCAGGGCACGCTCCAGGGCATGGCGGATGGCACGGTCGTCCTCGGCGAGCAGCACAGTCTGGGGCACGCCCCCAGTCTGCCAAGGCCTCCGGCGGCGGGGCGGGGGACGACGATCCCCGGCCGCGCTTTTTACCGCCCTCTCACCGAGCAGTCGGCCGGCCGCTCACCGAGCCGGGCGGGCGGACCCTCACCGCTACCGGGCACCCCGGGCACCCCGGACCACCCACCACCACGGCCAGCCGCCCAGCCCGCCCGGCACCCCCGCCCGGACGGCCGGGACAGCGACGGTCGGCCGGGACGGCGGTGGGGCGGCCGGGACGGCGGTGGGGCGGCCGGGACGGCGGTGGGCGGCCGTGGCCTGTCAGTGCCCCAGTGCCGCCAGCCGCTCGGTGAACGGCACCACCTCGTCGGCTCCGCTCCGGGCCGGTGCCAGCGGCAACAGCGCGGCCAGTTCCCCGGCCGCCCGCTCGATCCGCTCGGCCAGCCCCTCGGCGCCCCAGTCCTCGGAGGCGGCGTAGACCGCGGTGGGGACGACCACGGCCCGCAGGTAGGCGAACAGGGGTCGCAGCGCGTGCTCCAGGACCAGCGAGTGCCGTGCCGAACCGCCGGTCGCCGCGATCAGCACCGGCTTGCCCGCCAGCGCGTCCTTGTCGAGCACGTCGAAGAACGACTTGAACAGCCCGCTGTACGACGCGCTGAACACCGGGGTGACCACGATCAGCCCGTCGGCCCCCGCCACCGCGTCCTGCGCGGCGGCGAGGCCCTTGCCCGGGAACCCGTTGGTGAAGGCGTGCGCGATCTCGACGGCGAGGTCGCGCAGCTCGACCACCCGGACGTCCACCGGCGTGTGCGCGTGGACCGCGGTGGCGAGGCGGTCGCCGAGCAGTCGGGTGGAGGACGGGATGCTCAGTCCCGCCGAGACGACGACGAGCCTCATGCGGCGGCCTCCTTGCGTGCGGCGGCGGTGA